>JAYVQF010000200.1:0-6539 GCA_043777195.1 Thermoanaerobaculia bacterium | reverse complement strand
TGGCGGCGTCCTCGGCGCGGATGCCGCTGATGGTCGGGCTTTTCCCGTCGCGAAATTCTTCGAAGCCGGCGATCGGTTCAAAGACCCAGGAGAGAGGGTTTCCCGTGCGGGGGTCCACCACCCGTTCGAAAGAGGCGATGAAATCTTCCGTGCGCAGGGGCGAGCCATCCGAGAAGCGCAAACCCGGTTTGAGCTTGAAGCGGTATTCCAGCCCGTCATCGGAAACCATCCAGCTTTCGGCCAGCCGCGGCAGCAATGACGAACCGTTGCCGAACGCGAGCAGTCCCTCGCCCAGAAGCCCGGACAGCTCATGCGAGCGGACATTGTCGGCGGCGGTGAAGTCCAGGGTGCCGCTGGCGTCGCGGACGGCGATGCGCAATTCCGCGGTGGGCTCCGGCTCGGGCAGCCGGAAGCGCGAGAGTTCATCGCGCAGGAACCGGGCTTCGTGATTGAGGCCGGTGACGGTG
This sequence comes from Thermoanaerobaculia bacterium, assembly GCA_043777195.1. Taxonomy (GTDB): domain Bacteria; phylum Acidobacteriota; class UBA4820; order JAYVQF01; family JAYVQF01; genus JAYVQF01. Next base: position 6,072 of record JAYVQF010000200.1, on the reverse strand, counting down.
AGGGACAGCTGCTGCGCGCTGTTGGTGCCGGCGGCGGAAGAGCCTTCCAATTGATGCGTCACCTTGGAGAGATCGCCGACACTGGCGGCGATCGCCTGCAATGCGCTGCGGATGGATTCAATGGACAAGGACAGCTGTTCGGTCACCCGGCTGATCGCCGCGGTGCCCGCGGACTGCGCGGTCATCGCCTGTTTGAAGAGCATGCCGCGCTCGTGCATCTGTTCGGCTTCGGCGGTCAGTTCGCGGGCGACCTGCGCCTGCTGCTGGGCTTCCTCTGAAATTTGCGTGATTTGCTGCGACATGTTCTCGATCGCCTGGGTCACTTCATGCGAACCGCGCGACTGTTCGTCCATGGCGTGGGCGATGGAGCCCGCGGCCAGCCGCGCCCGGTCGATCAAGCCGCCGATCTCGCCGAAGGAGTCGAGGGCGCCCGCCCCGATGACGACGCCGTCCCGGGCCCGGGCGGCGCCCACTTCCATGGTGCCGCGCGCGGTTTCCACAGCGTCGCGGATGGAATTAATCAGTTCGGATATCTCACGGGTGGATCCGGCGGTGCGCTCGGACAGTTCGCGAATTTCCTCGGCGACCACGGAAAAGCCCCGTCCGTGTTCGCCGGCCTGGGCGGCCAGAATGCTGGCGTTCAGGGCGAGCAGTCCCGTTTGGTCGGCGATTTCCTTGATCACCGAGACGATCGAGCCGATCTGCGCGCCGCGTTCGCCCAGCGCGCGCACCGCCTCGGCACTTTGTCCGGTGGCGGCTTCGATGGCACGCAGCGCGCCGACAGTCGCTTCAATTGCCGTGCGCCCGCTTTCCACGCCGCCGACCGCGCGCGCGGCGACCTGTTCGGATTCCTGCGCCAATTGATTGACCTGCTGGATCGTGGCGTCCATTTGCAGCATGGCGGCGGCATTTTCGGTGGCGCTGGCGGTGAGCAGTTCGGCGCTGCGCGCCACCTGCGCCGCGGAAGTGGTCGCGACTTTCGAAAGCTCGTTGGTTTTCGCCACCGTGTCAACCAGTTCGCTGATGCCGGCGCTGACTTCCTCGATGGAGGATTGCATCTCGATCACTGCGGCGGCGTTGCGGTCGCCGGCGCGGGTCAGGTCGGTGACGCCGGTTTGCACCAGGGCGGCGGATGTTTCTAGGTCGCTGAGGGATTCCGATGCCGCCGCCACGGACTTGCTCTGCGCGCGGGCATCGCTGAGCAGCGCGGCGGCGGAAACTTCCAGGCGGGCGGTGGCGCTGTCGAGGCCGTGGCCGAGGCCGCGGATGCTGGCGACCATGCGCCGCAAGCCGAAAATCATCTGCGCGGCGGCGCCTGCGGCGCGCGGATTGCCGGCGGTCAATTCTTCCGGGGAAACCGTCAGGTTGCCGTCGCCGATTTCGCCGAGCAAATTGATGTAATTCTCGTCCACGGCGTCTTTGCGCAGACGGGCGCGGCCGAACCAGAGCGCCGCAAGGGCCAGAAACGCCGCCGCCAGTCCATTCCAGGGCTTGTCAAGAAAAAAGGCCAGCGCGAAGACCGCCAGCGCCGCGCTGAGGGCGTAGAGGAAGCGTTGGAACTTTTCGGTCACGGGGCGATTTTACACGCCGGGGCGATCATGCTTTCCCCCTGAACCGGCATGCCGCGCATAATTGCGCTGTTATTATCCGGATCGTCCACTGCATGGCTCATCCCCTGACAAAGCGGCGTTCATTCCTCTCGCTTCATCCGCTCGCGAGCGCGGCGCTATTTGCCGGGTTGTTGTTTTTTTCACTCTGGGGTTTCTGGTGGGAGCCGCGCCAGTTGGGGGTTGTGCGGGAATCTCTGGTGTTGCCCGGATGGCCGGCCCGCGCCGAACCGTTGCGCGTCGCCCTGATCAGCGATCTGCATGCGGGCGGGCCTTTCGTTAAGCAGGAGAAAATTCGCGAAGTGGTGGCGCGCATCAATGGGGAAAATCCCGATCTGGTGTTGATCGCGGGGGATTTCATCTCCGAAAGTTTGTATGGCCATCGCGGCATCGTGGGCGTGCTCGGCGGCCATTTTCTGGATCCGGAAAAAATCGCCGCGCCATTGGCGGCGCTGCATCCGCGCCTGGGCGTTTACGCGGTGCTCGGCAATCACGACTGGCATTACCAGCCGGAGCGGCTCACCGTGGCGTTGCAGGCAAACGGCGTGCAGCTTCTGGAAAACCGCGCGGTGGCGCTCCCGGACGGGCTGTGGCTTGCGGGCATCGGCGACCTGTTCGCCGGGCGCAATGACATGGCGCTGGCGTTCAAGGGAATCCCCCCCGGCGCACCCTGCATCGCGATGATGCACAACCCGGATCTCTTTCCGGAGCTCCCTGCAAACTCCATCCTCGGCATCGCAGGCCATACCCACGGGGGCCAGGTCAGTCTCCCGCTCATCGGCCCGCCCCTGACCTCTTCCCGCTTCGGGCAACGCTATGCCCGCGGCCATATCCGCGAAAACGGCCGCGACTTCTTCGTGACCTCAGGCATCGGAGAAACGGGTCTTCCTGTCAGGTTTCGGGTGCCGCCGGAAATCGTGATCCTGACGCTGGGTGGCAAAGAGATGAAAGTAAATTCATAATTCTTTCTAAGAGAATCCCTTACCCGCCGCCGATGAAATGCTGGATTTCAACGCGGTCGCCGTCGGCCAGTCGTTCGCCGGGCCAATCCGCGCGACGGATCAATCGATCATTCAGGCGGATGCCGATGCGCTCAACGGGCAGGCCGAGTTCAGCGAGCAATTCCGCCAGCTGTGTCGCTCGAACCTGCCGCTGCGCTCCGTTGAGTGAAATTGCGCGAACTTTTTCCACAGCGAAGAATCGCGATCCGGACGATTATTCCCTGATCGTGAAGGCTGAGCTGAGCACCTGCTCCCGGGTTTTGCAGTCGCCGAATGCATAGAGACCGGGGCCGGTGGTTTTCTCACAATCGCTGCCCAGCGTCATCATGAGACGGACCGAGTCGCCGGCTTTGAGCGGCCGGTTGTCGCCGATGGGCCAGATGAATTCGAGGGGCTCGTCACGGCCGGGTACCGCCGCGACTTTCGCGTAAAAATCGGTGATGCACTGGCGGATCGGCCGCATCTCGCCGTTGACGATGGGAACCACCGGATTGCAACTCTCGCTCACCCAGGTTTTCTGGCCGCCGCCGGTCAGGACGAGCCGGAGTTTGAATCGCGGACCTTCCGGGGAGGAGGCACCCGATTCTGCGCGGGCCACAGACAAGGATAGATTATTACCCGGTGCGAGCACCAGGGTCGTGAGACGGCCGGGCATCGGTTTCGGATGGGGATGGCGGAGGCGCCCGCGCCGGTGCGGGGGTGCCGCCGTCAGCGCGAGGCTGGCGGCGGCAAGCAGGACAACCGAGACTTGCAGCGCCCGGGAGCTCATTTGTCTTTCCCGCCATGGCCCTTGCCATGTCCTTTGTCTTTGCTGGGATGATCATTGCCGTGGTCTTTGTCTTCATGGCCCTTGCCCTGTTTCTTTCCTTTGTGGTCGTTTCCTTCGTTGCCGTGATCGCCGTCATGATCATCACCATGGCCCTTGCCATGTTTTTTCTCATCTTCCTCGACGATCAGGCCGCGAATGTCTTTGCCGCCGCAGCGGCGAACGGCCAGATCATTGATCGGGATCCGGTAAACGCCTGAAACGGCGCGCAAATTGATGAAGTCCGCGATCTCGGCATCGGTGAACTGCTCTTCCGCAACCGTCTGTACGACCGCACCGCGGCGGCCGCCATGTTTGCGGTAATAACCCCAGGCTTTGCCATAGGGCGGGCAGCTGGCTTGTTGCACCGGCACGATCACCTGGACGACGGGTACTTTGTATTTCAAGAAGATATCCATCCAATTGAGGCCGCTGAGACGGGATTGGATGACCACTTCCGGGGAAACATGGGCCCGCGACGCGACCCAAAGCGCATTGGGCAAGTCAATTTCCGGCGCCTTCACCTGGCTTTGGAGGGTGACCATGCGGGCCGGCTCAATTTTCATGAATTGCCGCACCACCTCAATGGGGTTGGGCGGGGGCGGCGGCAACCCGGGTAACTGGGCGGCCAATGGCAGGGCAGCTGCGGCGATCAAAGTAATTCCAAATAAATTGCGATAATTCATAATGGACTCCTGTGAAATGAGATGGGTGTGTCAAGATGCAAAATGCAGCGCGAAAAACATTATTTCATCTGCATGAAGCTTTTTCCAGTGTTTTCATCGGCCAGAAAGGCGTCGAGCGCCGGATTGGCATAGGCGTCCACATCGCTCTTGTATTTGGCGATGAGAACTTCATTGGCGGCCACCGTGGCGGGGTCTGAATGCGCCATGCCGGCCAATCCAGCCGTCATTTTTTCCTGCGCCTCCATCGCCTCCAGCTGGGCTTTGAGCATGACTTTGTCGGCATCGCTCGTGGCGGGGTCGTTGAGTTTTGTCTCGAGTTCGGCCCGCTGCTGCGCCGTCTCCGTCGCGGCCTTTTCCTGGCCGGCTTTGATGGCCGTTGAATAGATCGCCCAGAAGATGGTGTGGAATTCACGGGGCGACATTTTTTTCGCCTCCAGCCCCGTGATATAGGTGTCGCGCACCTTGTAGGTGAGATCGAGCATCACATCTCCACGGTCGGCGTGACCTTTGTTACCATCATGCTGCAATGATTCCGACTGCTCCTCGAACTCCTTGAAGACGGCCATCACCAGTTTGCAGATTTCGAAATAAGCCTGCAGGCGCGCTTCATCCAGCTTGTGGAGCTGCCCTTCCGGCGGCGCGGCAAAGGCGAACTGGCTGTCGAGCGCCTTGAATTTCTCCTGCTGCGCGTCGAAGGCGAACATCGCGTCGAGTGCCTTGACCTTCTCCTGCTGCATGGCGAATTTCTTCGCCCAGGCGGGCGGGTCACCGATATATTTTCTGAACGTGTAGGGGATGATGTTGGCGGCGATCACGCCGCCGACGAGAATGACGCCGCAACCGATGCCCAATGCGATCAGAACTTTTTTCATGGTGAACCCGCCTCCGGAATTTTTTGAATTAAGAAGACTGAGACTATCGGCTTTCCGGAGGAATTGCAAGCCAAACTTGCAAGCCATGCCATTGACGAAAACTTCAAGTTCCGGGCTGGCTTTAGCCCGCCGGTAATTCTTTCGCCAGCCGTCGCAACGAAATCAACAATTCTTCCAGATCATTCGCCGTGGTTGCGGGGTTCATCAACGAACAGCGCAGCACCCGGCTGCCATTGAGCACGGCGGAGGTGATCCACGCCTCGCCGGAATGATTGAGGGCTTCGTGCAGCAGGAAATTGCGGCGGCTGAGTTCTTCTGCGGGCAGTCCGCCCCAGGCGGCGGGACGGTGGATAAAACTGAGGATGTTGGTGTCCGGCCGGTGAAGGGGAATGAAATCATCGCTGTGGCGCAGCATCTCGTAAAGCGCTGCCGCATTGGCGCACTGCCGCCGGACGATTTTCGCAAAAAGGCCGGTGCCATAGAGCATGAGCAGGCCCCACAGTTTGAGCGCATCGCCGGGGCGGGAACACTGGAAGGAAATTTCGCCGGGATTGGGCAGCGCCGCGCCGGCGGTTTCGGGATGAAAAATATAGGGCGCGTTCTGGCGATAGGCATCCAGCAGCGCGCCACGGTCGCGCGTGAACACCGCGCCCATCCCCAGCGGCAGCGACATCATCTTGTGCGGATCCCAGGCCAGCGAATCAGCGCGTCCGATGCCGTGCAGCCGCGGCGCGAGTTCGGGATTCAAAAGCAGCGACGCGCCGTGCGATCCGTCCACATGCAGCCACAGATTTTCTTTTTCACACAGCGCGGCGAGATCATCAAGCGGATCAATCGTCCCGGTCGGAGTGCAGCCGGCCGAGGCCACCAGCGCGAAAGGCTTGAGCCCTTGCGCGCGGGCGCGGGCCAGCGCTTCCGCCGCAGCGACGCCGGTCATGCGGAATTCCTCATTCACCGGGACGGTGACCAGCGCGTCGGTGCCCAGACCCAGAATGCCGGCGGTGCGGCTGAGCGAATAGTGGGCGTGCGATGAAACCAGCAATGCCGCGCCGGGTGCGGCGGCCATGCCCTTCGTCCACACCTCGCCGCCCAACTTCGCCG
>JAYVQF010000199.1:0-1709 GCA_043777195.1 Thermoanaerobaculia bacterium | reverse complement strand
TCGTCGCTTACATGCCTTCGGGCATGCGCGCTTCTCGCGCCTCGCCATTCGGGCGACTCGGCAGTCATCTTTGCTACTGTTATTTCGTTGCGGCCCCTAAAGTTAATTTTTTTCTTTCTTCTGAATTCAGCCTTGGCGTCTTGGCGCCTTGGCGGTTGTCTTTCTTCGGGCAGCCGATGACGCGAAATCTGCTGTTATGCCTGGGGCTGGCGTTGCTGGCGGCTGGGCTGACTGCGTGCGCCGCACGAGTGCGGACGCGGGAGCTGCCGGCCGCGGACGCGAACGCCAGCGCGGCTCCCGTCCTGCCCGAACCGCCGCCCGCCTCGGGGGCGCGGGAAGCGCCGGAAGCGCCCTTGCCCCTGCCTGCGCGCCCGGACGGGTCTGCGTCGTTCGCCACCGCCTCGCCGCAACCCACGGTCACACCCACCCCGCAGCCTGCGTCGGCGGATGACGGCGCAGAAGCGCCGCTGCCGCCGATGGTGTCGCTGAAGCTGTTTCCGTGGACCACCGGAAATCTCGCGCAATTGCTGGTCAATGGCGCTGCCGCTTTTCCCGAAGTTTTCGCCGCCGCCGAAAAGGCGGAAAAATCACTGCTGGTCGAAAGCTATATTCTGGGCGACGACGAAATCGGGCGCAAAATGGTGGATCTCATGATCCGCAAGGCGCAGGCGGGCGTGGAATGCCGGCTGATCATTGACGGGTTGGGCAGCGAAAATTTTCCGCCCGAGCTGCTGGACAAACTCGCGGCGGAGCGGCGCGGCGATTACTTCATATTTCGTCCGGTGCATTTTTTCAACAAAATGTGGCTGCCCGTCAACGGCCTGCGCGATCACCGGAAAATCGTGGTCGTGGACGGTCGGGTCGCATTTCTGGGCGGCATCAACCTGGCCAAGGACGAGACCGACTGGCGCGATTTCATGGTGCGCATCGAGGGGCCCGCGGTCGGCGGCGTGACCCGGATTTTCGCCAATGAGTGGGCGAGGGGCGACGCGAAGGAGCGGCTGGCGGGGGACGCCTATTTCCCGCCGCTGGAGCCGGTGGGGGCGCTCAACATCCGGGTGCTGGGTAATCAAGCGCGCACCACCCGCTGGGAGATCTACGCCGCTTACCGCGATGCGCTGCGCCGTGCCCGGCATGAGGTCATCATCGCCAACGCCTACTTCCTGCCCGACCGGCGCATTCGCCGCGAGCTGATCATGGCGGTGCGGCGCGGCGTCCGCGTCATCCTGCTGTTGCCCGCCAACTCTGATGTCCCGCTGGTGCAGGCCGCTTCGGAATTCCATTTTCGCAGCTACCTCAAACGCGGTCTTGAAATCTACCTGTACAGCGAGCGGCCGCTGCACGCCAAGGTGGCGGTCATTGACGGCCATTGGCTCACCGTGGGCAGTTACAACCTGGATCACCAGTCGCTGCGCAACAACCTGGAAATCACCGCCGTCATCAATGATCCGGTGCTCGGCCTCGCGTTGCGCAACGAACTGGTGCGCGACCTTTACAAATCGCGCGCGCTCACCGTCGCCGAATGGGACAAGCGACCCTGGTCAAAAAAACTCCGCGCCCGCTGGTGGGCGCTGTGGAGCAAGCTGATGTGATGCGGGATGGAAGGAAGGCTTAGGGGCCGCAACGAAATAACAGTAGCAGTCTGCCCGCCGATTCATCCCGACTGGCTTCGTTCCCCATCTATCGCGCGCTCCACTGGAGCGCGCTCC
>JAYVQF010000198.1:0-6545 GCA_043777195.1 Thermoanaerobaculia bacterium | reverse complement strand
GCTGGTGGAGGCGGGGGGAGTTGAACCCCCGTCCGAAAACACTCCACGCCGGCGTCTACAGGCTTATCCGGGATTATTACGGGCGCACATCAAACCCCGGCAAAAACGGGCGCCCGGCGCCCCGGTAGTTCTCAATCCATCCCGCCGAGACGCCAGGATGAATCCAGCCCGCTGATGGCGCGAACTTCCGGCGCACGGGCGGAACCGGAGTCGCGTCGCTGCCGTTTTAGGCTGCGAGAGCTAAGTTTTGGTTAGCGTTTGTTTTTGTTTGTCACCGTATGCGGGCGGCAACCACCCCGGCCTGCAACCTGCGCTTTGCATTCCCGTCGAAACCGGTTCGCCCCCGTTTCTTGGAAAGAGCATTGCATGGGATGCTCAGCTATTATAAATCCGTTATTGACGAAGCCGATAGATTCTTTACACCAGCGCAAAGCCTGATGGCGACGGTAGGTGGCAGGAGCATGGGGGGGTGAAGCGCGTGCATTGGCCTTAATTTTGTCATGCGATAGCTGATCATTCATTCGCAAAGCACGCTGGGCAACCCCGTGACACGCGCGAGGGGGATGCGCCGAAGCAGCCCCCTCCGACAAAAAACTTCCGGCTGATTCAACGCGCAACAGTTATGCCAGCGTAGAAGACTGATCGGCCATATCTGTAAACACGGGATAATTCCCGCATGCGCCCCCGTAGCGAGAATGATTTTCTCAAGCGACTCGATCAACTGTTCGGCCCTGCGGCCCACCGTGCCGTTTCCTTGGGACGCGGGGATGACGCGGCAATCCTGAAGCCGGGCGCATGGTGCGTGACGGTGGATGCGCTGGTGGAAGGCGTCCATTTCCGGCGCGGTCTGATTTCTCCTCAAGAACTTGGGATCAAGGCCTTCCGCGTGAACGCCAGTGATTTGAACGCGATGGGCACCCGCGCCCAAGTGGGATTTCTTTCGCTGACCCTGCCGGACGATTTCACGAACCGGCATCTGGAGGAATTGCTCACCGGACTCGCGGGGGAATTCCACGCGGCCCGTGCGGCTCTCGCCGGCGGCAATTTGGCGCGCGGGAAAGAACTGCAGATTCATCTCACCCTCATGGGGCCCGCGCCGGAAGTTCCGCTGCGGCGCGACCGGGCCAAACCGGGCGATGCGCTGCTACTGATCGGGGAGACCGGTCTGGCACGGGCCGGCTACCTGCTCCTGGAGAAAAAGCGGCGCGTAGCGGAATTTTCACTGCGCGGATTCAGCGCAGCGTTGAAGGCCCAGCGGTCACCGTCCCCTCCCCTGCGCGTCGGCCCGAAGCTTGCGGGGCTGGCGAAAAGCGGCGTCCGCCTCAATGCGCTGGATTTATCCGACGGCCCCGCCCGTGACGCGCTGCGTTTTTCCGCGCGCGGGAAACCGCTGGGGGCGATTCTCGACGCCACGGCGTTTCCGCAATCCCCGGCGCTGATCTTCGCCGCCCGTACATTGCGCACCAATCCCCGCCGGCTGGCGGTGACGGGCGGCGAGGATTACGCACTCCTGGTGGCCTGCGCGGAAAATGATCTCAATGAAATCGTGCGCGCCATTGCGCCCCAACCCTGCACGGTCGTCGGCTGGCTCACGGCAAAGCCGGGGCTTGTGGTGCGGGGCCTGTCAGGCGCCGCGCCCGCGGGTTTTGATCATTTGTCGCGTTCGTCGCGATAACGGACGCAATTTTCATTACGCCCGTTTCGTGATCGTTATCCAGATCGTTATCCGGGTTATTCGTCGTGCCAGGCCACGATGGGTTTGCCACCCAATTCGCGCGTGAGGAAGGCATGAATATATGACCAGGCATCCGCGGTGTCGGCGACATTGTGATTGGGATTGGTTTCGTTCATGAAACCGTGGCCGGAGTTGGGCCATTCATGCAGTTCAAACTGGCCGCGAAACTTTGCAAACGCCGCCTTGAATTTGCGCGCGTCCGCAACGGAAATTCCCTTGTCCAGGCCGCCGAAATTTCCCAGCAGGTGCGCCTTGATGCGTTTGATGTTTTTGCGGGAATCGGGAAGCGACCCGTAGTTGATGACCGCCGCCTTCAAACGGGGTTCGTTCACCGCCAGCGCCGCCGCAAGACCGCCGCCCATACACCAGCCAATTGCGCCGATCTGCTTATGCTGCACCGCCGGCGCAGTCGCCAAAACCTGGAAGCCGCCGCGGAGGTATTTCACGGCACGGTCTTCCGGCAAGGCGCGCATCAGCTGGTGCGCGGTATCCGGGTCCTGGGACGACTGGCCGCGATAGAGATCCACGGCGAGCGCGACATAGCCATGCGCCGCGAGGTTGCGGGTCTGTTTTTTCACCCAGTCATTGAGCCCCCACCATTCATGAATGACCACCAGCGCGGGAAAGGGCCCCTTGCCGCCGGGCCAGGCTGCATAGCCGCGGATTTCCTCATCGCCCGCCTTGATCGTCACCCAATCGGCGCCGATTTTTCCTTCTTCGAGCAGGCCGGGGCCGATTCCCGCTTTCAAACCGGGCAAACCGCCGACCAAACTGGACTGCACGGTTTCAGCCTCGGCAGGAGCCTTCATGCCGGGCGCTGATTCGGCGCGCAGGGCGGTTAGGGTGGCTAAACAGACGAGAATGGAAAATAATTGGCGCATTGGCGAACCTCATAGGGAAATGGCGGAGCAGAGTAAATTTTAACCGGCTCGGGCTATCTGGAATTTCGCCATTTGATAAAGAAATCTCACGCAATAAAAACGGCGGTGGCGCATAATAAAGAGGCCATGCATCCGTTTCTTCCCGCTTTGTTTTTGTTGAGCGCTGCGGCGGTTCGCCCTGCGCGCCCTGCCCCCTCTCCCGTGGCCGTGGCCGTGCCCGGGGTGGATCCGCTGACGGCGATCAGTGTGCGCCTTCGCGCCCATGCGGCGCTCGCCGGTGAATTCACCCAAACTTCCCGCTCCGGGCTGAGCGGCATCGCCCATGTCGAGAAAGGTCGCTGCGTCATTACCCGCGATGGAGATGCGCGTTTTGATTTCACGCAGCCGGCGGGCAAGCTCGCGCTGGCGCATCACGGGTTTTTCATTTTGTATGAACCCCGCGACAGACAATTGACCCGGCAGAAGCTGGGCGCGGACACTGCGCCCTCGCTGCTCTATGCGACGCCTGAGAAGTTGCGCGCCCGTTTTGTCGTCACCCAGGCGCCAGCTGCGGACGGCGGCCAGACGATCACCCTGCGTCCCAAAGGCGCCGATGCCGCCTGGAGCGAAATCACCATGCTTCTATCCCGCGAGGGATTGCCCGCCGCTCTTTCCTTCCTCGACGGCACCGGCGGAAGAGTCGAACTCGTGTTTCAATTGCGTCCCGCCCTCCCCCCCGCCCCGGCCTTCTACGAATTCACGCCGCCCGAAGGCACGGAATTCGTGGGCAATGACGAGTAAGAAAATTACAGGAAATTACGCTGGAGTTTCCCGACTTGGCGGGTGATGAAAGCGCGCGGCAGATGTTTCACCGCGAAGACGATGAATTTGTTGCTGAACCCGGGGATGATCAGCGCGCGGCCTTTCATCAACCCGTCGAAGCCCGCATGCGCGACTTCCAGCGCGCCCATGCGCAGGTAACGGGGCGACTTCATGGGCTTCATGCTGCCGCGCTCGCCGAATTCGGTGACGGTGGGGCCGGGACAGAGGCATGACACGGTGACGCCGGTGCCGCGCAGTTCTTCACCGAGCGCTTGGGAAAATGAGCCGACGAAGGCCTTGCTTGCGTAGTAGGCGCTCATATAGGGACCGGGGAGAAAACCGGCGACCGAACCGACATTGAGGATCTTCCCGCGCCCCCGCGCGAGCATGTGCGGCAAAAACAAGTGCGTCAGTTCGGCCAGCGCGATCACATTGAGCTGAAGCATTTCCGTGGTGTCTTGCATCGCGGTCTTGTTGAACTCGCCGAAGGTGCCGAAGCCCGCATTGTTCACCAGGATCTCAATCTGCAAGCCCGCGGCCACAACGCTTCGCGATAGTTCGGATGCCGCGCCGGGCTGCGCCAGATCGAGCGGCAGTACCGTGACCGCGACGCCATGCGCCTCGCGTAACTGCGCCGCGAGCGCCTGTAATTTGTCTTCCCGCCGTGCACTCAACACCAGCGGGTGACCCGCCGCGGCAAACAGTTTCGCAAATTCCAACCCCAGGCCGCTCGATGCGCCGGTGATCAGGACGGCGCCGCGGGCTTCGGAAGGTGACATGGCGGGAAATTTATTAACCGGAATTTATTTGGCGCCGGGCGGCGGAACTTTCTTCGCGCGGGCAGCGAGCTGCTGCAGCGTTTCCTGGCGGCGCATGCTGTAGCCGATGATTTCCAATTCTCCGCTGCGCTCCAGTTCGGCGCGCAGGGTTTCCGGATTTTTTCCCATGAGCTTCGCCCGCTTGGCCAGGTTGTCGTTGATCTTTTCTTCGCTGGGATAGATGCCTTCCTGCTCGGCGATGGCGTCCAGCAGCAGGGTGTTGTGGATGGCCATGCGGGTGGAGGCTTCCTCCGATTTCATCAGCTCCTGCCATTGTTCTTTCGCGGATTCGGGATCGAGTCCCTGGGCGGCGAGATTGCGGATGGTCTGTTCAAGGCGGGAGCGCAATTCCCGCTGCACCATGCCCTCGGGCAGCGGCGCGGGATTGATCTGGCGCAACTGCTGGAGGATCGCGCCCTGCTGCGCGTCCTCGATGGTATTGGCTTTTTCCGCCTCCACCTGTTCACGCATTTTCTCCCGCAAGGCCGCGAGGTTTTCAAATTTCGCCAGTTTGGCGAAGTCGTCATTGAGCGGCGGCAATTCTTCGTGGTAGATTTTTTTCGCCTTTGCGGTCATGGTGAAGGTTTTGCCGCTGAGCACGGGATCGGCTTCCTTCGGATAGGTGACGGGAAATGATTTGGTTTCGCCCGGTTTGATGCCGATAAGCGCCGGTCCGAAAAGATCGTTGTCCGCCTTTTGCGGTTCGTTCGCGTCGGGCAGCTTGATCCAATGCTCTTTCGTGGGCAACTCGTAGGCCTGCTCGCCCTTGCGCGGGGTTTTCTCGACCCCGGTGAGTTCGGCGACCACGATATAGCCGGGCTGCGCCGCGCCGTCTTCAATGATATTAAGTTTTCCCTGGCGGCGGCGGATGCTGAGCAGCGCATCGTCCACTTCGGCGTCGCTGACCGCGAGCTTGAGATCAGGAATGGTGAGCGCGTCGAGGCCCTTCGGGGCGATCACCGGCGCGGTTTCAAAGCGCACCACGAAACTGAATGCGCCCTCGGGGGAACCGTCCCAGTCCAGGGTCGCCAGATCAGGATTCGAGACCGGCTGCAATTTCCGCGCTTCGAATTCCTTTCCCAGCACCGCGTTCACGAGATGGTTGACGCAGTGTTCCTTGATCTCCGAGCCATGGCGCGCGATGATGACCTCGCGCGGCGCCTTGCCGCGGCGGAAGCCCGGAATGACCGGCGCCTGTTTGGAAACTTCCTTGAGCGCGTGCGCATATTCTTCGCGGACTTCATCCTGCGGAATGGTTCCGGTAATTTCGTGCCAGCAGCCTTCTTTCGGGGTGAGGGTGTAAGTCATGGGGAGATCCTTCGGAATTAAGAAAACCGCGAAATGCGCGAAATAGCGCTAAAGCAGATTCTTTGTTTCACATGTTTCGCGTATTTAGCGGTTTGCATTTTCTCAGTCGGCGAACTCGACGCCCTTCTCGCCTTTAATGATTTCGCCGATTTCGTAAACCGTTTCTCCCGCTTCGGTGAGCAATTCGGTGACTTTCTCGACATTTTCCGGGCGCACCGCGAGCACCATGCCGATTCCCATGTTGAAGACCCGGAACATTTCGTCATAGGCGATGCCGCCGCTCTGGATGAGTTCAAAGATGCGAAGTTTCGGAAATGCGCTGCGGCGAATGCGGGCGCGGCAGCCGTCGGGGAGCACACGCGGAACATTGCCTTCGTAGCCGCCGCCGGTGATGTGGGCAAGGCCTTCGATGAGGTCGAGATCCAGGGGTTTCACCAGCACCTTCAGGTAACTGCGATGCACCGCCAGCAAGGCTTCAGCGACGGTCTGTCCGTGCAATTCAGGTGGAGTTGAATCGGGTTTGAGGCCCATCTGGTCGAACAGCACAGCGCGTGCGAGCGAATAGCCGTTGGTGTGCAGACCGGATGAAATCAGCCCGAGCAAATGATCGTCCGGACGAATCGATTTACCGAGAATCAATTTTTTGCGATCAGCAATGCCGACAATCACCCCGGCAATATCGTAATCCTCGGGTTTGTAGACACCGGGCATCTCCGCGGTTTCCCCGCCGATCAGCGCCACGCTGTTTTCCTTGCAGCCGGCGATGACGCCGTCAATGACCGCGTCGAGCACCGGCTGGTTGAATTTTCCCGCGGCGAAATAATCGAGGAAAAAAAGCGGCCGGGCGTTCTGGACGAGAATGTCGTTGACGCAGTGATTGACCAGGCAGTGGCCCACGGTGTCGTTGCGTCCGGCGGCGATCGCCACTTTGAGCTTGGTGCCCACGCCATCGGCAGAGGAAACCAGCACCGGGTCGGCGATGTCCAGGCCCTTGAGGGAATA
>JAYVQF010000197.1:0-6567 GCA_043777195.1 Thermoanaerobaculia bacterium | reverse complement strand
CGGTCTTCCTGGTCAGCGCCGGGCTGATGAATTATCTGATGGCCATGGATTGTTTCGATCTCGCCATCGGACGGCGGCGGTAATTCCCATGCTGAAATCCCAGCTGGTGATGATCCTCATCTACGCCGCTTTTTCGTGCACCTTCTTCGCAGTGCGCCGGGGCGGCGAACCCCGCGCGGTGGCGCGCCGGTCGGGAACGACCTTCGCGGTCATGGTGATTCTTTCGCTGATCGCCGGCTGGTTCATGCTGTGGACGGGGTGAGGTAAGCGACGCCGGTAAAATCCCCCCATGCGCTCACTTCACCGTCCGCTCCCCAACACCGGCTCGATGAGTTATGCGCTGAAACTTTTTTCAGGGCGGGCCAACCGGGCGCTTTCCGAATCCATCGCGCAATCGCTGGGGCAGCCGCTGGGGCAGATGGAGCTTTACAACTTCTCTGACGGCGAGAATTACTGCCAGATCAAGGAGAATGTGCGCGGCGGCGATGTCTTCGTCATCCAGCCCACCGGCGCGCCGGTGAATGACAACCTGATGGAACTGCTGCTGATGATCGACGCCTTCAAGCGCTCCAGCGCGCAGCGCATCACCGCGGTGCTTCCCTATTACGGCTACGCCCGCCAGGACCGCAAGGACAAACCCCGCGTGCCGATCAGCGCCAAGCTGGCCGCCGATCTTCTCACCGCCGCCGGCGCCCACCGCATCCTCACCGTGGATCTGCATGTGCCGCAGATCCAGGGCTTCTTCGACATTCCCGTGGATCACTTATTCGCCGCGCCGCTCTTCGTTTCCTCGATTTCAAAACTGAATCTCCCCGATCTCACCATGGTATCGCCCGACGCGGGCGGCGTGGAAAGGGCGCGCGCCTACGCCAAGCGGCTCGGCGCCTCGCTCGCCATCCTCGACAAACGGCGCGAGAAGGCCAACGAATCGGAAGTGCTGCATGTCATCGGCGATGTGGACGGTCGCACCTGCTTCATCGTGGACGATATGGTGGACACCGCCGGCACCCTCTGCAAAGCCGCCACCGCGCTGAAAAAATCGGGTGCCACCGCGGTCTATGCCAGCGCCACCCACGCGGTGCTCAGCGGCCCCGCCGTCGAACGCATCGAGCAATCACCGCTCAGCAAACTCTTCGTCACCGACTCCCTGCCCCTCAGCGACGACCGCCGCGCAAGCGGAAAAATCGAACGGCTGTCCATCGCGCCATTACTGGGGGAAGCAATCAAGCGCATCCATGATGAGAGTTCGGTCAGTTCGCTTTTTGTTTGAGGATTTAACCGCCAAGCACGCGAAGACGCCAAGTTTTGGAGGCGGGGTATTTACGGGCAAGCTCTTAGTTAAGGGGCCGCAACGAAATAACAGTAGCAAAGACGACTGCCGAGTCGCCCGAATGGCGAGCCGCGAGGCTGCACACGAGAGTGTGCAGTCACCCTCAGTATGTAAGCGACGGGGGCCCCATTCTCCAAGAGCTGCGCAGCAGCGAATGGGAGCGCGCTCCAGTGGAGCGCGCGATAGATGGGGAACGAAGCCAGTCGGGATGAATCGGCGGGCAGACTGTTCATTTAATTTCTTTACGACCCCTAATGCGCAGCCCTACAGTGAAACTTTGCGCACCAGCTCGAAATCGTCGAGCATGCGGCCGACGCCATTGACCACGGAATCGAGCGGCTGGTCGGCGACGATCACCGGCAAGCCGGTCTCTTCGCGCAGCCGTTTGTCGAGATTGCGCAGCAGCGCGCCGCCGCCGGTCAGCACGATGCCGCGATCCACGATATCGGCGGCGAGTTCGGGCGGCGTGGCTTCGAGCGCCTGTTTGACCGCGTCCACGATGATGGCGACGGTTTCGGCCAGCGCCTCGCGCACTTCCGCCTCGTGAATGGTGATGGTTTTGGGAATTCCGTCCACCAGATCGCGCCCCTTGATCTCCAGGGTTCGTTCTTCCGGCGATTCAAACGCCGAACCGAGTTTCATCTTGATTTGCTCAGCCGTGCGTTCGCCGATCAGCAGGTTGAACTTGCGGCGGATGTAGCTGATGATCGCCTCGTCCATCTCGTCGCCGGCGACACGCACGGCGTTGGAATAGACGATGCCAGCGAGCGAGATCACCGCCACATCGGTGGTGCCGCCGCCGATGTCCACGATCAAATTGCCCGTGGGCTCGCTGATGGGCAGCCCGGCGCCGATCGCCGCCGCCATCGCCTCTTCCACCAGATACACTTCGCTGGCCTGTGCGCGCAGCGCCGAGTCGCGCACCGCGCGCATTTCCACCTGCGTAATTTTTGACGGCACGCCGATGATCACCCGCGGCGAGGGGCGCCACAGCGTGAAGCGTGAAGTGCTGTGCGCTTTGCGCATGAAATGCTGGAGCATTTTTTCGGCGTGATCAAAGTCGGCGATGACGCCGTCTTTCATGGGCCGCAGGGCTTGGATATTGCCCGGCGTGCGGCCGAGCATGTCTTTCGCTTCCGTCCCGACCGCGACCACTTCATTGTTCTTGCGGTTGATCGCGACGATCGAGGGTTCCGACAGAACGATGCCGCGTCCGCGCACATAGACCAGCGTGTTGGCGGTACCCAGATCGATGCCGAGGTCGTTGGAGAAAAAATGGAGGGGCGAGCGCATGCGATCTTTAATTCCGGGGGACAATAAACCGCCGCCAGACGGCGGGCCGGGCGGTGGTTTGGGCTGGGATCACGGTGGGTGGGCGCGCGATGATTCGACTTTCAGTTATTGCCGTGCTGCGAATTCATGAACTATTCAGTGCTGAATTTATTCTGCAACCTGCAATTTATTCTGCAACCTGCACGGAATTTTTACCGAGCCATTTCGCCTTGTACATGGCGCCGTCAGCTTTCTTGAGAAGTTCGCTCCGCTCAGCGGCTTGCGCGGGATAATGCGCGAGCCCGATGCTCGCCGTGAGGTGGATATCATAGCCGAGCCGCTCCATATAGGGATATTCGGCGATGGCTTCACGGAATCGATTGGCAAAAAGCAAGGCGCCGTCGGGCGTGGCCTGCGCCAAGAGGGCGCAGAATTCATCGCCCCCATAGCGGCTGGCGATGTCGGTGGTGCGCAGCATGTCTCGCAGAATCCCGCCCACCGCCGCCAGGGTGCGCGAGCCGACGAGATGGCCATGGCGGTCGTTCACCAGCTTGAACCCGTCGAGATCCATGAACAGCAGCGTGAATTCTCCCCCGAAGCGCTTGCATCGGGCGATCTCCTGATCCAGCCGGTCCAGCAGCGAACGGGCGTTCAAAAGACCCGTCAGGTCATCGTGCGCCGCCATCTGTTCGGCCTTGCGCAGCAGCACCGCATTATCCACTGCCATGCCTGCAACTTCAACGAAGGAGACGGCCAGGTGCTCATCGGCGGCGGTGAAGCCCGTCGCGTTCTTGCGGTTGATGAATTCCACCACGCCCAGCAGCCGCCCGCGCGACAGCAGCGGCACGGCCAGCACATTGCGCGTGACAAATCCGGATTTGGCGTCGGCTTCCTTGAAATGGCGGCGATCGCGGCCGGCGTCGTTCACCCGCAGCGCTTTGCGCTTGGCGGCGCAAACCCCCGCGATACCCTGGCCGATGGGAATGCGCATGCCCACCAGGGCGTCCGCTTTGGCGCCCACTAGAAGATGAAAAATCAGCTCCTGTTTTTCCAGGTCAAACAAAAACAGCGACCACGCCTGGCAGGGCACTAATTTCTGGGCGTGCGTCATCACCTGGCGCAGCACCAATTCCGGATCGGTGGGTGCCGCCGCCGCGCGAATGGCGCGCTGCAAGGCGCGGATGCGCGCGGCGCTGAGCGCGGGTACGGCCGGCATGCCCGGGGTTTTCACCCGGGCATTTTCGCCGCGCCTGCGCTCCGGGTCGGACGGGGTCTTCGTCTTTTTTTTTCCGCCCGTGCGCGGCGCTTTTCGCGCTTTAAACGCCATGACCGGTTCCCGTCGCCTTGCGCCGGGGCTCATTGCGGCGCGCACAGATAATGCAGCGTCTGGGTCTTGTCGTTGCCGTAATTGTCAAACACCCGGACTGCGATCGCCATTTTTCCGGCTTGGGTGCATTGCATGAACTTCTCGCATTTGCCGTCCACCACATCGCATTCGCGGGAATCAATGGTCATGGTGAGACCGGGCGTGGTTTTGCAATTGACCAGCATCGAATCGCCGGATAGCCCCGTGAGACCGCACTGCAATTGCAGCGCCACTTGCGGAGTGGAAGAACCCGGGCCGGACTGCGCGTGAACCGACGCGATCGCCTTGAAAGCGCCGATGAAAGACCACGGGTGTGAAAGATCGTCGATCGGGCCCGCTGGGACGGGAGCGGACGGCGTGCCCTTTTTTGCCGCCGGCTGCGCCGGCGGCGCTTCCCGCACCCGCCAGAAATAGGCGGCAGTGCCGCGGGGCAGTTTGATGGTCAATTTGGCGCCCGCCGCCACGGTCTGCTCGGTGAGCTGCCGTTCGCGCGACATGAAGGCATCGGTGCCCAGCTGGAAATTCACCGGCCCGCCTCCGTCCGGGGCGGTCCAGGAAAAAATCACTTCGAGGGATTCTTCCGGACCGGCGGTGAAGACCTGCTGGTCGCCCGGAGTTAATAACGCCGGGGGACGCGGAATCTTGCTTTGCACCAGCGCGGCGTTGGGGGCGGCGCTGGCCACTTGGTTGCCTTCCTGTAGGGAGGTGGTCTTGCCGTCGTGGGTGACTTCCGCGTTGCCTTTATAGACCGCGACCCGGGCCCCGTCAGCGCCCTCAGCCACGCCCATGCGCGCGCCAGGAGTCGGCGAGGCCCCCAGGCCCTGGTTGGTATTCACCTGATACTGATTTTCTCCGTTGGAATTCGGCGGCCGGCTGATTTCAGTCCGGCCTCTTTCCAACAGCGAATCCAGGCGAAAGCCGCCTGCGGCGGTGCGTTCGATGCTGCGGATGATGTAAATAGTGTCCGGGCCGATCAACTGCGTGGTTTCATCGGGATATTTCACCACCGCCTGCGCGCCGCCGGCTGAACGGATGATGTCACCGGGCTCGAGCCGCATGTTGCGGGTGAGCGATACATAATCGGGCGAGGCGGTCTTTTTCACTTCCACCGTGCCCTGGATATCCACGACCGTGGCCTGACTGCCGTTGTTGGCGCCGTTGATATCTTCCCACAATTTATCGGACACCTGCAGCGCTTTGGCGCAGGCTTCAAGAACCTTCGGATAATCCTTGCTCTGCATCGCCTCGCGCGCGATGGCCAGCGCGTCATAGGCGGGTTTCAGCTGCTGTTTCTGCTCCGGCAGCAATTTATCGCGCACCTTGTCCACTTTCTGGGTGGCCGTCGCCAGCTTCTCGCCCGCTTCCTTCGCCTTGTCGGGACCCTTTTTGAAGATGTAGAGGCCGATGCAGGCGGCGAGCACCACCGCGCCCACCACGAGCAGCTTGTAGAGTGTGTCCACGCGGATGACCAGCCACTCAAAGGATTGTCCGAGTTTAGCCATGCGCCCATTATGCCAAATGCCGCCGCGCCGGGCGCAAGCCCTGCATGGGACTTGCATGGGTTTGGCGCATGCACCCTCGCCGGCCGCCGCCGTTAGAATTCCCTCGATGAAAATCAGCCAGTCCAGGGAAGGTGACGCGCTTTTATTGCGCCTGCACGGCCGCATCCTCATCGGCGAGAGCGCTCAGGCTTTCCGGGAAGTACTCACCAGCGCCCTCGACGCCCCCGACAATCAGGGCGTCATTCTCGACATGTCCGGGGTGGATCATGTGGACTCCACGGGCCTGGGCGAGCTCGTTGGGCACCTTTCGCTTTTCAAAAATGCCGGCAAGCGGCTGCTCATCCGCAACCCCGCCCCGCGCATCATGGCGCTCATCCGTCTCGCCAAGCTGGATGCTTTTCTCCCCATCGAAAATCCCCCCGCATAGTTGGCTGCCAGAGAACGCCCCATAGGGGCACAGACATTCAACGCCCCCGGTTCGGGTGAGGGGTTTCTCTTTAGAGATTAAAAGATCCGCGAAGCAGTCTATGAAATAATGACATGGAAGTGTGATTTGGATCACACCCGGTGGCCCGCGCCGGATCGTATCATTACCGCCGGATGAAGGTCACCTTCTGGGGCGTTCAAGGCTCCTGCCCGTTTTCCACCCCCAAGCGCCGCAAGTACGGCTCTAACACGCCGTGTGTGGAAGTCCGCGGATCGCAGGGGGAAATGCTGATTTTTGACGCCGGCACCGGCCTGGTCGCGCTCGGTGAAAAATATCTCGGCGATGGCAGCCATCCCAAGACCATCCATCTGTTTTCCAGTCATTACCACTGGGATCACATCCAGGGTCTGCCGTTTTACAAGCCGATCTATTCGCCCAATTACAACCTGAAGTTTTACGGGCCGCCAGGGCTGGCCTGGGCGCTGGCCTGCCAGATGTCCCGCCCGCACTTTCCAGTGGCCTTCACTCAGCTGCCCTCGACCATCGATCTCATCGAGATGGCGCACATGGAGCCCATGCAGATCGGTCCTTTCAAGATCACGCCATTCGAAGTGAACCATCCGCAGCAGACCTACGGCTATCGCGTGGATGAGGGCGGCAGCAGCTTCGT
>JAYVQF010000196.1:0-24796 GCA_043777195.1 Thermoanaerobaculia bacterium | reverse complement strand
TCCCCCACGAACATCAGTTCGGCCTGCGGATTGCCGACGCCGAATACGATGGTGGTGCGTCCGGCGTGCAGCGCACAGCGGGTGCAGTCGCCGAGATCGTCGCGGATGGCGCGCAGTTCCGGGGAGCCGCAGCCGGCGTCATGCGCGGTGGCGGCATGCGCGGTGGCGGGTTGCCGCTCAGTGGCGCGGGTCTGGGGTCTGGGGCCCGGGGTCTGGGCAGAGGGTTTGCGAATAACTGAGGCGGACGGCGGCATGATGGGTGATGACTTCTGCACCACGGGCGTTCTGTTCTCTGCGGCGCTTGCAGATCCCGCGGGCCGCATGACAGCGCGGATGCCTGCGGCTTTGAGGGCGAGCAGGGCCTCGCGACGGGCGCTCACTTGCCGTCGCTCTCGCCGGTGAAAAATTCAGAGGCGAGTTCCTCGAGCAGTTGTTCCGCGAGGACGGTCTTATCGGCGGTGGAAAAGGCGACGCTGCGTCCGCCCCGGTAGATCAGCAGGCCCGCGTTGGTGGGCTTGCCGAAGCTTTCATCCACGGCATTGGCGAAGATGGCGTCGAGTTTTTTGTTCTGAAGTTTCTCCAGTCCGGAGATGTCGATTTCTTCGCGGTTTTCCGCCGCGAAGCCGCACACGATCTGTCCTTTGCGTTTTTTCGCGGATAGCGTGGCGATGAGATCGGGATTCTCCACCAGTTCGAGTGCCCGCGCCGTGGCCTTTTTGTGAAGCTTTTTCGGTGAAGATTGCGCCGGACGAAAATCAGAAACCGCCGCAGTCATCAGGGTGAGATCGGCGCGCGGAAAATCGGCCTCCAGCGCGGTGAGCATTTCGGCGGCGGTTTCGACGGAAACGCGCCTGACGCCGGGCGGCGGGGCAAGCTGCGAGGGGCCGCTCACCAGCGTGACCTCGGCGCCGCGCTGCCAGGCGGCGCGCGCGAGCGCGTAGCCCATCTGCCCGGTGGAGCGATTGGAAAGATGACGCACCGAATCGATAGGCTCCCAGGTCGGCCCGGCGCTGATCAGCACGCGGCGGTTGTTCCAGCGCGGCTGCGCGCGCAGCGCCCGTAGTGCGGCGGCGATGATGAGTGCGGGGTCGGCAAGGCGGCCGGGGCCAGTCTCACCGCAGGCGAGATCGCCCGCTTCGGGCTCGATGATCTGCCAGCCGCGCACCCGGAGCGTGGAAAGATTCGCCTGCGTCGCGGCATTCGTCCACATGCGCTGATTCATCGCGGGGCAGAGAATCTGCGGGCCCGCATAGGCCAGCGCCGCAGTGGTGACGAGATCATTCGCCATGCCCGCCGCCAGTCGCGCCATGAGGTCGGCGGAGGCCGGCGCGGCCAGCAAGAGGTCGGTGTCGCGCCCGAGCCCGATGTGGGTGATTTCAGAAGGCACCGACGGGTCGAACTCATGGGTATAAACGCGGTTTCCGCTCAGCGCCTCAAAACTCAGCGCGCCCACAAAGCGGGTCGCATTTTCCGTCATCATGACGGTGACCGCGCAGTCCGCCTCGCGCAGCCGCCGCACGATCTCGCAAGCCTTGTAAGCCGCAATCCCGCCCGACACCGCGAGCAGCACCCGGTTTTTGACTGGTTCCATGGGGTAATTATGAAGGATTGAATCCCGATTCGTCTCGCTCATTTCAGGATTCCAAGGCTGATCACGAGCATTTCCCAGGCACGCGCATCCGGTATAGTTGAAAGATGCGGTTTCCGCCCCCGCGATTTCTATTAGCGCTGCTTTTGACGGGCTGCGCCGGCGCGTCTTTGTTGCGCTCTCAGATGCCGCCTGTGGATGCGCCTGCGACTGTGCAGCCGGCTACCGACGCGGACGCGCAAGCACGAAAGGCGGCGGAGGAAACCGTTGAAGTGGACGCGGAACGACCCCGGGACGAGGAAGTGGAGTCTGAAGAGGCGGAATCCGGCGCGGAGGAAAAATTAGAGGAATGGGAGCGGCCCGGCGAAATCGGCCCCCCCAATCGCTGGCAGTTCAGTCCACCGCCCGCGCCGCAGAAATTTGATGCGGGTTTCAACCCCGATCTTCCCCCCTTTGAAGCCCGTTCCGCTGATCGCGGCATAGACGGCCGTAAGGATCGCGCGGGTGACAGGCTGCATGGAAATCTGCGATTTTCCCTTGCGCCCTTCCAGTGGAATGGCCGACCAAGAATGCTCACCCGCCCGGGAACAGGGGGAATCACCACGATCACCGGCACCGATCAGTTTGCAGCTGGCGTGACACTGAAGGGAAGCCTGTTCCAGAAACGACTCGATTACGAACTCAGTTACAAACCCGACTGGTTTCAAAGACATGAACGGTTGGCGTTGGAAGAAGCGGATCAGGTGCTTGACCGGGCACCGGCGACATGGGCGAACCGTGACACCACGCGAGGCTGGCGGCTGTCGAATCTTTACTCCCTGTCGCTGGGATGGTCGCCAGGATTGGCTCACCGGCTCACCCTGCGGCTGCACGGCGCTCCGGCGCAACAATCGGGAACGCTGCGCGGACTCGGACGGAGGCTGTTCCCCGGAGACGATTTCGGAATCGCCACGCAGCCCGCCGAGCACGGTACGCCGCTCGTGGATCCCATGGACGGCGCCCAGGGAAGCCGCCGGTTGAGTGATCACGCCATCGAGCTGCAATACCGCGGCGCGCTGCCGCATCATCTCGAACTCGAAGCTGCCGCAGTATGGCAGCAGAGCCGGAGCGTCGAAACGCCGGCCGCCGGATCTGATTCGTTGATGTTCGTCGATAACCGCCGCCGACAGCTCTACGGCTACCAAGCGGTGAATGGAATTGCACCGGTGGTGACCCCGGCGCAATACCGCTTCGGCGGGATGGGTTGGTATGAAGGCGGCACCCAGACCCGCACTCTTGCGTTCCACTTGCAGCTTTCCCAGCGATTTAGCGCCGTCGGAACTCATCAACTGAAATATGGCCTGCAATATGCCGATCACCGGGTGCGGGAAAATTACTTACTCAACTCCGGCCCGCGCGGCGATGCCGGGCCGGTGGTCTTTCTGGTGATCGGCCCCAACTTCATCGGCGCCCGCGACAGCGCCGCCCGGCTGCGCGCCGGCGCCTATGCCGATGTGAGCTGCTACGGCGACCCTACAAGCTCTAATTTCGCCGACTACTGCGCGAATACGGTTTATTCACTGGTTCGCGGTCCGCTCAACCCGCCCCAGCCGCTCGCCGCCCGGCGCGGCTGGAACGCCTTCATCCAGGATGGCTGGACGCAGGGACGACTGCGGCTCAGCCTCGGGCTGCGCTACCTCCGGGTGCGGCTGGACAGTCCAGCGGAATTTTCCCTCACCAGCGCCCTGACCGGCAAGCCGCTCATCGGGCCCGATGGCTTTCCGGTGGGGACCCGCGATCCCGACAATCCCTATGAATCCACCGGCGGGGGCGAGCCGGACGGGCCGGTTCCGCCTGCCCCTGATTCACCCAAGTATGTCGCCGGGCCGGGCCGGTTCATCGGCGGCGGGTACCGCTTTCCTGCGGAGATTTCACCCCGGGTCGGTTTCAGTTGGGATATGGATTCCGCCGGAAAGTCGCGGCTGTTTTTCAACGCGGCGCGGCTCTATGACGAGATTCCCGACGAACTGGTGTACCGCGCCTTCAGCAGCGAATTCGGCGTGGCGCGGGCCAATTTCTTGAACCCCGATTTCACCCGCCAGATGACCAGCGCGGCGACCTACGGCGGCACGCTGCACTCCGTGCTGCCGGACACCCGCCTGGGCTACAGCGACCAGCTGCGCGCCGGCTGGACGCGGGAGTTTGGGCGCGGAGTGCGGCTGGAGATCGAGGGGCGCTACCGCCGGCAGGGGCGGATCCTCGCGGAGACCCAGGCCAATCCGCTGGAGGCGATCATCAATTTCCAATACGACGCGCTGGTACGGCTCCGGCAATGCCAGAATTGCGCCACCTACCCGCTCTTTCCCGGCTACCCCACGGGCGGGAGTTATGAGGCGCGCGGTTTTCTCTCCCCGACGCTCGCCAATCCCGGCGACAACACCCCGCTGGGCCGGTTCGGACGCCCGTCGCGGCGCGACGCGTCCCTGTCTTTGAGCCTGCGCCAGGAGACCGCCGAGGACGGCCATCTTTCATGGAGCGCGTCTGGACGGTTCGCCCGCGCCCGCGGCAACTATGAGGGCGTGATGCTCCAGACCAATGGCAGCGGCGAGGAAAAGCTCGCGAACCTGTTCGACTATCCGCTGTCCCGCCTTACCCGCTCGCTTTACGCCGAAGGGCCGCTCGACCCGGATGAGCCTTCGTCGGTGCGCCTGCACGCCGCCTGGAGCAATCTGGGCATCCGCGGCCTGAGCGCGGAGCTGAGCTGGCGCTGGCGGCAGGGGACGCTTCGCACACCGGTTCTGCGCAGCCCTTTCTCCGTCTATACCGGCCTCATTCCGGGGATCGAGCCGGATTATTACCGCTTCAACCTGGCGACTCGCGGCTATACCGATCTGTGGGTGCTGCGGGGATATCAAGCGGTGGAGCGCGGCGCGTTCGGCCGCAACCCGGCGGCGGAAAGCTGGGATCTGGCCTTGAGCTATCGGCGTCCTCTCAGATACGGCAGCCTGGCTTTGCGGCTGGAAATCCGCAATCTTTTCAATCGCACCCGCGTTCTGTCATACGAAGATGCTCTGGAACCGGAAACCGGCTACCCCGATCCGGTTTCCAGCGGCCCCTCGGGAGAATCGCTGAGTCCTTCGGCGTTTGCCGCCGGCAACGGCGCCCCGAATCCGGTGTTCGGACTGCCCGCCACCGTCCAGCTTCCGCGTCAGATCCGATTCGGCGTGGAGTGGAGTTTTTGAATCGTCATCGCCGGAAATAAAAACGGGGCAGGGAATTTCCATAACCCGAAAACCCAAGAGAAACAGAGTCGTTATGTCGGGTATAATTTTAACTTGTAATTAAACGGAAAAAATAATACGGAACGCCTTCGCGCCATTGCCGTTATGTCTCAGCGAGGAATTATATGCGCCGTTTCCTGACTTCGTTCCTGGTTTATCTGTCACTGTTCGCAACAGGCGCGGCCGGTCTGATTTACCAGGTCGCCTGGCAGAAATACATGGCCCGGCTGGTGGGCAACGACGCGATTGCCATCGCCATCACCTTGGCCATATTTCTCAGCGGGCTTGCACTGGGCTACGCTGGGTGCGGCCGGTTGACCGTCAAAATACGCCATCCGTTGAGAATGTATGCCGCTATCGAGGCGCTCATCGCGTTATGGGCCCTCTTCTTTCCGGCAGTTTTTTCCGTTATGGACGCATTATCAGTCCATTGGCGATTCACTCCGCCTTGGGGACAGATGGGTGAAGGGCTGGTCGCCGGGTCGGTGCTCATTTTCCTGCCCACCGTGCTCATGGGCGCCACCGTCCCTTTCATGACCCGGGCTGCCGCCGGTACGGCACTAAGGGCTACCCGGGCTCATGCGATGGTCTATGGGGTGAACACCGCCGGCGCCTTTCTGGGAACCCTAGCCGCCAGTTTTTATCTGATCCCCAGGATGGGGCTGCCCGGAACCGTGCAGGCGACCGCTCTTGTAAATCTGGGTGCCGCCGTCCTGTTCTTCGCGCTGTCGCTGCGCCGGAAAGAAAATCTCGATCTATTGGGCACCGGCGACACGCAACGACCGCCGGTGGCCCGTTTCAGCGCTCGGCGGCTGACCTGGCTGGCCCTGCTCAGCGGCATGATGGCGATGATTCTGGAAAACACCCTAGCGCGTTTTCTCAGCTTGACCATTGGCGGCTCGGGACAGGTCTTCTCAATCATCGTGGCGGTTTTTGTCCTGGCAATCGCTGCGGGGAGCTTCGCCATAGCACGGCGCAACCATCTGCCTGAGTCATTGCTTTTTAACTGCCAGGCGGGGGTGACCATTCTGCTGCTTGGACTGTTCCCCCTGTTCAGCTATTGGCCCTACGGCGCGCACTTGCTCCGCGTCGGTTTTGCCCCCACCTCCTCGGGCTATTTTTTTTATTACTTCGGCGTAATCGCGGCGCTCCTGCTGTTGCTGGGTCTGCCAGTGGCTTTGATGGGCATGACGCTGCCCATCGTGTTTCACGAGATGCGGCCGGAACCCGGCGACGCCGGCCGGTTGTCAGGCCGGCTGCTCGCCTGGAATGCGGCCGGATGCCTGGCTGGAAGCCTGCTCGGCGGGATTGTGCTGTACGCCGTGTTTGACGCTGCACAGATCTATTTGCTTGCGCCACTGATTGCTGCTGTGAGCGCCCTGATTGCCGCCGGCCCGCTCTCTCGCTTTCGCAAGCTGATCGCAATGCTGCTCTGCCTGTTTGCCGTCGTTGCGATGGTTGAGCGCCCGGGGTACCGGTCGGATTGGCTTACCTACGGCACTTTCAGAACTCGCACACCCCAGCCCTCTTCCTACGCCGGCGCCTCCGCTTTCTATGGTGAGTTTCTCGAGGGCATTGATATCGTGTCGGTCAAGGACGACGCGTTGTGCCGGGTGGCGGTGACCGAGAGCCCGACGATCGTCTATGGCGTCAACGCAATCAATGGACAGCGCATCCGTCTCCGGGAAACCCGGGGCCGCGCTCTGTTCATGAATGGCAAATCAGATTCGAACACAATCGGCGATCTTTTGACATTGCGCATGTTAGCCCATCTGGCGGCTCTTTTCTCCGGACATCGGGAGCGAGTGCTGTTCATCGGTTTGGGTACCGGAGTAAGCGGGGGTGAACTGACCCTGTACCCTGAAGTGCAGCGGATTGATGTCGCCGAGATTTCCCCGACGGTGGCGAGCTCCCTGCCGTTGTTTGGCGACTACAACCGCGGCATCCATGCCGATCCCCGGCTGAAGATCGAGCTGGGGGATGCGATCCTCTTGCTGCGCCGCAGCCGGACTAAGTGGGATTTCATCACTTCCGAGCCGAGCAACATTTGGGTGGCTGGAGTAGAGCAATTGTTCACCCGAGAGTTTTACCGTCAGATTGACGAACATCTTGCGGATGATGGCGTTTTTGTGCAGTGGGTTCACCTGTATGAATCGAATATCGAGCTGGTTGGCACGGTCGTCAATACCATGCATCAGGAATTTCCGCAGTTGACGGCTTTCCGCGGCAGCGAGGGCAATGATGTGTTGCTGGTGGCCTCCCGACATCCCATCGGAGAACCCGACTGGCAGAGGGTTGCGGAATCACTGCGGAAAAATGGCAATGTCCAGAACTCGCTGACGGAGGTCGGCGCCGGATCGGTCGAGGCGCTAAAGAAATTACAAGTGAATGGCTTTGACGATTTCGTCGCCAGAGCCGGAAAATATGAAATACAGACGCTGGATCATCCGCGGCTCCAGACGATCGCCAACCGGGCGTTCTTCATGGGTTCAACCGTTGGGGAAGACCAGCGAGCTAATGAAGCAGGGACTTCGCACCCGTAAGTAGGCGACAAAAAAAACGGGGGCCATTCGGCCCCCGTTTGTAATTTCCGCACCTTTATCAAGCCGCTGATCAGAAACTCCACCTGGCGCCGAGCCGGAAGGAACGGGGCGCCTTGGCCTCGCTCGGGCTGCCATAAAAGGGATTGAGCACGGCGGTCGTGGTTTCCACATCATCCTCGTATTTGCTGACATGGTTGTCGTTGAATGCGTTGTTCACCAGGACGGAAAAGTCGAGATTGCTCTTGCCGAGGTTCCACTTGTAGCCCAGTTTGAAGTTCCATGTGGCATCGTCCGCCTGACGGCCGAGATAGCCTCGCTGGACCGGCGTGTAGCTGGTCAGGATGAAAGTACCACCAACACGCAAATATTGTGGATCGATACCCGGAATTTCACCGGCGTTCTGATAGATGGGATGGGCCAGCAGCGGGGTGCGCATTTGCCCCGACTGCCACTTGAAAGTCACCGAGCTATACAAGTTCTTGATAAAAAGATCGTTGTAGCCCACATTGATTTTCAAGGAATGGGGGGTGTCGGTGTTGAGGCGCCCCATCGTATATTGGCTGTGCAGCAGTGGAGAATCTGGAAAATCAAACAGCGATGTAATATTGGGATCGGATTGGCCGTTGTCGTTGCGGAACAGCCCCTCGTAATTTCCCGTCAGGCGGGACAGCCGGTAGGTCGCCTGCAGCGTCAAATGCTCCCCCTCGCCAGGGGTTTTGGTGAAGGTTAAGGATATAGCCTGGTATTCGCTCTTGGGTTTGCCGAAGGTAACTGGAGTTTTCTCACCGGTGAACTGGCCGTCACAGCTGGTCAATGTCGGATATCTGGGGCACGGGCCGGTGCCCACCGGGTACACCTGATTGAATGTCGTGGGTGAATTACTGCCGACATTCGCCAAAACATATTCACCAAATTTTGCATAGCCGAAACCGGGGAAAATCTCATAGCCGGCATACCCGTAATAGTAGTTCTGAATCGCCTCCACCGTCGAAGTCTGGGTGTCTTCCAGGATGCGCCCTTGGCGACGGTAATTGGCTTTGACATCAATCAGGAAGCGGGGCCGAACCTCGAACTGATATCCCAGGCTGAAATCATCCTTGTAGGGCAACCGGGTATTCGGTTGCACCCGTGTCGGGTCGGTGCCGGTGACGAAGGCAATGCGGGATTGCCCCGTCAGGTCGGGATTAGTGAAGGCGATGTTGGTCACGCCCAATTCGTTGCCGAAGGAGCGTACCGCCAGATCGTTGGGGATCCGTTCGAAGAGCCGGGCGAAGTTGGCGTAGAGCTTGGTTTTTCCGTTGCCCAGCACATCCCAACTGATACCGATGCGCGGGGCAAATTCGGCTTGGGGATTCCAAGCGCTGCCGACAAAAATACCGGGGCCGGCGATGTAGCAGGATGGCGAGTAATCAGCGTTGGACACGCAATCCGGAGTCCGGCTGCCGACCGCGGGCGGATTCACTGCAGGATTGTCGCTCGTACCGGCGACCAAGGGGTTGCCGGTTCTTGCGCTGACCATTTTATAACTGCTGGGATTGGAAACTTTTTCCCTCGTCCAGCGGACGCCCAGGTTCAGGGTGACATTCCTGATCGTCCATTTGTCCTGGATGAAAAGATTCAATTCCTTGTTGAGCGTATCCGGCGTGGGGGGATTGAAGTTGCCGCGATAAACGCGGTACCTTTGGACGGCGCCACCCGTGGTGCAAGCTTTGGGGATGGTATTTGCGTTGGGAGCGGTATTAATACTAAAACATCGGATCGTGGCCTGGACGCCGGTGCGGATCGTGGCATAACTATCCGCGTAAGGTATCCCGGATGAGGGACTGCCGAGCGCGCCTAAATAAACCGTCGGCTTGGGTCCGGTGTAAAGGACATTTTCCCGGTATTTCAGGTCGGCGTAATCCACGCCCCATTTCAGCTCATGCTCACCGCCGAACTCGAAATTGTGCGTCACTTTCAGCAGATAACCAATGTTTTCGTCGTTGCTGCCTCCCTGGTAGAAGCCCAGCCCGCCGAAATCGTATCTGGCAGGAGACGCAATCTGCGGTTGGCCGGCTCTTGCCCTGGCGTTGTAAATGTCCCCGCGGCGCCGATCGGTATAGCGGATCTTATCCGCCAAGGGGTCAGGCGTCTCACTCACCTGGTTGCGGTGGAAGGAAACCACCGCCTCAACATTCATCCAGCGGGTGATCACGCCGAAATACTTGAGCGAAGCCGAGATATCCCGGACATTTTGCGATCCCAGGACGCCATTTCCCGGTTCGGTGATCGGGACACCGGTAGCCGAGGGCGGGTTGGCGGGGATGCCGAGGTCGGTGGCGGGATTGACACGCCGGCCGATACCGCGGATGATGCCGGAGCGGCTATCCGGAGAGCCGAAAATCGCCAGATCCAGCTTGTGTTTCTGAGTGAGGTTCCAAGTCAGATGGGCGGCGTAATTGTCCACTCGGGTGCGCCCGCCCAGGTCGTATTCTGTATTCGCAAATGGGGCGACAATCGCATCCATCGCGAGGTCAGCGGGATTAATATCAAACCTGAAATAATCCTGGTTCCAGACCGGGTTGTAGCCGACGAAAAAGAAGAGCTTGTCTTTGACGATGGGTCCGCCGAATTCCAGCGCCGCATCGAGGTTATTGGAGCCCTCCTCGTTGATGAAGCCGCCGGGCCGATTGAAGGTGCGGCGCGCTCCGTTGAGCGAGCGCGGGGTGTAGTAAGTGGTGATGCCGCCGTGGAAATCATTGGAACCCGTCTTGATCGTGGCGCTGATCACGCCGCCCAGCGCGCCGCCGTATTCCGCCTCGAATCCCCCCTCGCGGATGTCGAGGTTGTCGAGGAAGGAAGTGGTGATCCCGGTGCCGTGTCCCGCCCCGGTGACATCATAGGCGCCGATGGCGCCATAGCCGGAATTGGTGATGTTGACGCCGCCGATGAAATACTGGTTCTCCAGACCGCTGGCGCCGGCAATCGAATAATTGCCGCCGCCCACGCCAGAATTTGCGATGGCGCCGGGGGCGAAATCAAAAGCCGCGGTGAAGCTGTGCTCTTGGGCGAAAGCCTGCATCGCCGTAGTGAGATTAACGGAGGTGGTCGCTGTTGAAGAGTGGGTATCCACATTGGCGCCCGCTCTCACGACAATGGTTTCAGTTCCCTCGGAAAGTTTGAAGGTTTGGCCGGTGATTTGCTGCGCGATGACCGTGACACCGCTTTGCACCTGGGTGGAATAGCCATCCATGGTAACCGTGACTTCGTAAAGACCTGGCGTGAGGAAGGGGAGGTTGAAGTTCCCCTGGCTGTCGGTTTCCGACGCCTTGGTACCTTGGGGTCCCTTGGCGCGGACAATGGCGCCGGGCAGCGTCTTGCCCGTGCCATCCAGCACCTTGCCGCGTAAGCTGCCCGTGTCGATCGTGCTCTGGGCATGAAGGGCAGCGGCCGTGAACAAAGCCATCAGTGTGAATAAACCGCGGATGATGCGATGCAGTCCGGTCATGTTGTCGCTCCTTTATTTCTTTCCTTGCTATCCAATCAACCTAATATCCTGAAGCCGGTCAATCTCTGGTTGGGAATCATCCCGCGGCCCTGATGCCGCGACGCGCCATCAAACCATGGCGGGGAAGCGGGAAGCCTCAGCGGGCGTTTCGAGGAGTATTATATAACAAACCGGGCGCTCTTCGGAGCGCCCGGTTGTCACCTGATCGCGGAATCAAAGTCCGGTGTTACTTGGAAGATGCACCGAAACAGTTACCGGCCGTGGTGGTGTAGAAGAAGCTGCCGGCTGCGCCCAGATCCACCGTGTTGCTCCAAGCCAGCGTTGCCGTGGAATTTCGGCTGGTCCAGGTGGGCGGCATCGAGGGAGCGCTGTAGGTGGTGTATGTGAACGGTGAGGTACCGGTAGCCGCAGGCCATGAGAAGTTGAGGTTGGGAGCGGCCTTGCCGATGAGCTGCGTGCCCATGGTGGGCGCGCTGGACGCGCCGCACGGGACACAAGCATTGGGATTATGAATGTTGGTCGCCGCGATGTCGTCGAGATAGAAACCGGTGAACGAGGCCGCATCGTCCGAGGAATTGCGCCACCGGAACTGGAGGGTTTGGCCGTCAACCAGACCGGGAATGGTGTGCGTCCGCAGCAAATATGCCGTTGAGGTCGCCGGATTGGTGGGACCGGGGCCGGTGTAGCCGGCAGGTCCAGTGGCGGGATAGCCGCAACGGTTGATGGGGGGGTTGAGGGTCTGAGTCAGGGGGCCCCAGTCTGTGACGGGAGCTGGATTCGGCGCCTGGATCCATGCACCGCCATTGACAGAGTATTCCACAAAAATTCCGTCCCACTGATATTCCTGGTTGTGCCGTTCCTTGTATGAGAGCGCCACATTTCCCGCACCGGCGATGAGCACTGGACCTCTGAGCTCCGTGCAGACCTTATCAGCGTAGATGGAGGAGGCGAGTGGTCCCGCGGTGCGATAAGCGAACCGGCCGCCGGCAGTGCTGTTGGCCCCTGCGTCGGTCGCTGTGCTGATGTAGCGCCAATCCTGTCCCGGGGTGTTGGTATTGTAGGTTTCCGGCGGGGCGGCACGGCTGGGCGGGTTGAACAGCATGAACGAGGTGCCGTCTCCGCCATTGTCGGTCCAGGTGCTGGTCACGGGGTTCGTGCCGACGCCGTAGGCGGTGCCAGGTACGATCGTACTGTTCAGTTCCTCGTTGCCGCCGCCGCACTCGCCGCCGTTGCCTGTGGTGTTGTCCTCGGCGCGGACGACATAGTAATAGGTGACGCCGGAGGCCGCGGTGCCGTCTTTGTAAGGGGTGGGGTCTGGGACGCAAACAGCTATCCGTTTGGCCAGCGTGACGCCCGCGGGCGCGGTGGAGAAGTCGGGTACCGTGTCGCGGAAGACATTGTAACGCATGGTCGAGGAAAGTGGGCAACCAGTGGTCGCGGAAGTCCAATTAACATTCACCGCGCAGGAGGAGGTGTTGGCGCTGCTTGCGCTGGTCGCGCCGTTGAAAGCCGGCTTCAAGTTGCAAGTCCCTGTCGCGACGGCCTCGACGCAGCCGCTGAAGACCAGGCCCTGGCACTTGCCGTTCGCGTCGGTGGCTGCGACCACCCGGTAGTTATACCGGACGCCGCCCTGTACCGTAGTGTCGGTGTAGCTGGTGGTAGCGCCAGAGACGAAGGCCAGCGGCGCGTAATAAGTCGTCGGAGCGGCGCAGGTGCCCAGTGCGCGCTCGATGGCATAAGAGCCGGGCGCGGGCGCGATCGCGCTCCAAGACACATTGATCTGGTTGAGACCGGGCGTTGTGGCGGCGCCGATGGTGGGCGCGGTGGCCGGACGGGTGGCACAGCCGGTGGCCGGACACTGCCCGGGGCCGGTGCCGGCCGGGAAGCGCGTCGAGCCGACGCGGGAGTTCCAACTGAACCCGGCGTTTCCCGTCGTGTCAATCGTCATGTTGCAATACCAGAAAGTGCAGTCGTCGGTGTTATCCACGCTCATGCTGTTGTAATCGCCCCAGCGACCGCGGCCGGGCGCGGCGCCAAGCAGCGGTTCGTTGCCAATGCCATTCGGGCCGATCTGCTGTTCGGGGCCAGGCATGGTGCCCAGCGCATCGGCGGGAGCGCGGCTGGTGTAGCGGATGGACTGGTTGTCGGTCTTGTTCGCCTTGCCGGAGGTGCTGTAGCCCAAGACAATGTCGCCCGCGCCGTCCATCGCGATGGCGCCCATCCAGCGGCTGCGCAAGTCGCCCGCGAGGTTGGCGACCGTGCCCTGCTGATAGATGCAGGGATAGGATGAACACTGGGCGTTGGGAGTTCCGGAAAGGCGGATTTCATACCAACGCATGCCGCCCGTCACGCCGGCGATGCCGGGATCCACCACATGGGTCGCCAGGAGGGTTTCATGATCAATCAAGTTGCGATAGGCAAGCCGGAACATTATATGGTAATGCATGGATTCCAACCCCGAAGTGCTGCCTGGCTGCGGAATGCAGCTGGTGCTCGCCGTGATCGAGCAGGCGTCGGAGTAGGCCGCGACCGGCAAGGTGGCCTGCACGATTCTGACGGTGTTGGCGGGAACAGCCCAGTCCACTTTATACCGGTAAAGCTTGATGTTCTGGCCGGACATGCTGGCGAAAATCCCCGGCGCGTTGGTGGGGGGCGGGGCGTGGCCGTCGAGGTCAGCCGCCATGAAGCCATACTCGGTGGGGTCAATGATGAACTGCATTGTGGCGGCCGCGCCGGTCAGCATCTTGGCACGATCCAGCGCCCCGAAAACACCACCCACAAATCCCACGGGAGCGGGGTCAAACAGGTGGATCTGCATGTAATAACCGTCCGGCCATACGCCGAAATGGGGATAGTCCGGCAGCCCGTTGGCGTTGAAGCCGGTGAAGACGTACCGGTTATAAGTGCCGAGTGCGTTTGGCGTCGTGGAAACCGCAACGCAAATATCGCCCGGGTTGAGAGCGACGAACTGCTGGATGAACCAGCGGTTGGCTGTCTTGTCGTAGAGAACGACCGGATCGCCGTCGTTGTTGGTCTGGCAGTTGCCGCCGAAACCGGCCCACAAAGCGTTGGTGGCGGTCGGGGCCAACAGAACAGCGCCGGCGGTGGAATAGACTCCGTAAGCGGAATTGACGGTGATGACCACTTGGCCATTGCCCACTGAAGCGTTTTCATCTGAGGGATCGCCGCCCAAACCGCCGTTTGCCAAGCCCGGGCCTCTGAAAGTGACGCCATTCACGGGCGGATTGGGATTGACAGCGAGGCCAGAAGATCCCTGATCCACGACGGGATCGAGGATCGCTGATTGATGTCCCTTCCAACTCGGTGCTGGAAATTCATTGTTTTCACGATCTTTCGACACCGTAACCGCGGGGAAACCCTTGGCCATTTCGCTCAACGGCCGTGACACGTCGTGATAGGCTTCCTTCAATTCGTAAACCGTCTGTCCCATCGCGTTGACATGCTTGGTCATCAATTTGGAATAATCGCGAGTCGCCGTGGCCGCCGGTGACCGGTCGCCGCCGACGCGATTCGGAACCTTGCCGGCCTTGCGGTTCGAGGCCGGCGGCTTGCTGGAGGCATTCGGCGCCGGAGCTCTTCCTTTTATGGCGTAGAACGAAGTTCCGCTAACCAGCAGCACCAGGGCCACCAGTATTCTGGTCAGATTGATTTTTGAGTCACGCATGGGAGATTCTCCTTTGCCGATAAGATTTCGGACTGAATGCAGAAAAAATTGGGTTTCTCTTGGTCACATTATTTTCAGGAAATTCAAGCAAATCAACAGTGGGGGTTACTGACGCGGAATATTAACATCTCCGTGGCGGTGAATTGCAATCGCAAAAGGAAATATATTGGGCGGACTTGATAAATGAGCGTTCATCGAGAGGCCATTATAAGCCAATCTGTCATACGGTGGATCAGGGAAAGACCTTATTTAATAATGAAAATAATTACATAAATGTAACTATATTGATCGGTGCGAGGCTAACGAGCTGGTCCCCGAACGGATCATCAACACGGCAATGCCGGCCAGGAACAGGGGAAATACCGGCGGCACCGCCCCAGGACATTGCACGATGCAATATAAACGGGATGAAGGCCAGCCAGAACTCTTGCACAGCGGTATCAAGATGACGGCCCGGTCAGGCGGTCAGCCTTTGCAGCGCCCCCGCGGTCAGGCTGAATCCTTCGCGCGGGCGGGCACGCAGCAATTTTTCCTTGCGCGCGCGGCTGAGCTGTTTGATCCGGTATTCTTCCTTGAGCGCCGTGCCCCAGGTGCGCACCCGGTGACGCCATACCAGGGCGACCGGCCGCCGCGACCGGGTGAACGCGGAGCCTTTACCCAGCTGATGCTGCGCCAACCGCTGATCCAAATTCAGGGCGATGCCGGTGTAGAGCGCGTCATCACTACAGCGCAGTATATAGACGAAGGGCATTGGGGGTGATTATGGATAGGAGGTCGGGGGAATAGCGGCGCCTGTGGGCGTGAGTTTCCGCTGCGATGCATCTATCGCCCATCAGAAACGAATGCGGCACAATCGCCTCCACCCCTGACCCCCAACCCATGTACCCCTCTCCTCTTCACAGCAGCCCCAGTTGCAGCTTTGCCGCTTCCGACATCATGCTCTGGCTCCAGGGCGGGTCGAAGACCACATCCACTTTGACTTTGCTGACGCCGGGGATGGATTTTGCTTTGCGTTCGACATCCGATCCGAGCACCGGGCCCATGCCGCAGCCGGGCGCGGTGAGGGTGAGGCGGATCAGCACTTCGTACCCCGCCCCTTCAGCAGCCGGCGTCACTTCACATAGGTAGATCAAACCGAGATCCACGATGTTCACCGGAATTTCCGGGTCGAAGCAGCTCTTCATCTGCGCCCAGACCCGCTTCTCGATTTCTTCCTTGCTGAGCGCTTCGCCCGGAACGGTGGGCGCCTGCTCGGCCGCCGCTGCACTCGGAGTTTTGCCCAGCGCGTCGGCGTCCTTCCCGTCCACCCGCGCCATGTATCCCATGTTGGTGGTGACGGTGAAATCGCCGCCCAATTGCTGGGTGATGTAAACCGTGGTTCCCGCCGGCAGCGTCATGGCGGTGCCATAGGGAATCAGCACCACGGGGCAGGCGCGGGTCAGTTTGACGACTTCAGTTTCTTTGGCCATGTGAATCACTCCGTTTTCGCCGTTTTTTTATTCCGTCTTCGCGGCTATCTTATTCCGTCTTTGCCGTTTGGGCGGGATTGGCAAGGGCGTTGTGCAGCGTATGCCAGGCGAGCGTCGCGCATTTCACCCGGGCGGGGAATTCGCGCACGCCGGCGAGCACGGCCATCTTGCCCAAACCCTCTGCGCTGGCGCTTTCTTTCATCACCAGATCGAGGAATTTATGGAACCAGACTTCCGCTTCCGCCTTGGTTTTTCCCTGCATCGATTCGGTCATCAGCGAAGCCGAGGCGGTCGCAATGGCGCAGCCGCCGCCGGTGAAGCCCACGGCCTGGAGTTTTTCACCTTCCAGCTGCACATACACCGTCAATTTGTCACCGCATAGCGGATTGTGACCATTCGCATACAAAGTGGCCCCCGCCGGCGCGGCATGATTGCGCGGCCGCTTGTAGTGATCGAGGATCACTTCCTGGTAAAGATCGCGCAGGTCGGTCATGCAAACATCTTCTGCACATTGCGCACACCCGCTACGAGCAGATCAATTTCCGCTTTCGTATTGTAAAGCCCGAACGAGGCGCGGGCGGTGGCGGGAATGTTGAAGCGGTCCATGACCGGCTGCGCGCAGTGGTGACCGGTGCGGATGGCGATGCCGTCGCGGTCGAGGATGGTGCCGATGTCGTGCGGGTGGATGCCATCGAGCACGAAGGAAATCACGGCGGCATTGTCAGGCGAAGTCCCGATGATTTTCAGGCCGGGAATTTCCTGCAGCGTGTTCGTCGCATACACCCGCAGTTCATGTTCCCAGGCGGAAATGGCGTCGAGACCGACAGCCTCCAGATAATCCACCGCCGCGCCCAGCCCGATGGCGCCGGCGATGTTGGCGGTGCCCGCCTCGAATTTCCAGGGAATGGCGTTGTATTCGGTTTTCTCGAAGGAGACCGACAGGATCATGTCGCCGCCGCCGTGGAATGGCGGCAGCTTCTCCAGCCATTCCGCCTTGCCGTATAAAGCGCCGATGCCGGTCGGCCCATACATTTTGTGTCCGGAGAAGGCATAGAAATCGCAATCGATTTCCCGGACATCCACCGGGCCGTGCGGCGCCGCCTGCGCGCCGTCAACCAGCACCGCCGCGCCCGCCGCGTGCGCGAAGGCCGTCAGCTTGCGCACGGGATTGACCGTGCCGAGCGCATTGGAAACATGGCCGAATGCCGCCAATTTGGTTTTCCCCGACAGGCGCTTGACGAATTCCTCAACGATGATTTCACCGGCGTCGTTGATCGGCGCCACCACCAGCTTTGCGCCGCTGCGTTCACACAGCAATTGCCAGGGCACGATGTTGGAGTGGTGTTCAAGGTGGGTGATGAGAATTTCATCGCCCGCCTTGATGTGCGAATCGCCGAATGACCGCGCCACCAAGTTGATCGCTTCTGTCGCGCCACGCACGAAGACGATTTCACGGTCTTCTGCGGCATTGATGAACCGCCGCACCGTCGCGCGCGCGCCCTCGTATTTTTCGGTGGCGATTTCGCTCAGCCGGTGGGTGCCGCGATGGATGTTGGAATTCTCGTGCTCGTAATAATGCCGCAGGGCGTCGAGTACCGCACGCGGCTTTTGCGTGGTGTTGGCGTTGTCGAGATAGACGAGGTCCTTGCCGTGGACTTTTTCCTGAAGAATCGGAAAATCTCCCCGCAGCCGCTGGACGGGGTAAGCTTCGGAAGCAATGGAGGCGACGGCGCTCATGGCGATTATTGCTGAGCCGGTTCGTGCGCCATCTGCAAATCAATCGGCAGGCGGCTGAGCAGCAGCGCATCCAGGCGGGTTCGCAAGGGCGCCACGGTGATTTTCTCAATGATTTCACTGGCGAAGGCGTAGGTCAACAGGTCGCGCGCCGCAGCCGCGCCGATGCCGCGCGAGCGCAGGTAAAACAGCTGCTTCTCATCGAGCTGGCCAATGGTCGCGCCATGCGAGCATTTCACATCGTCGGCGAGGATCTCCAGCTGCGGCGTGGTGTTGACCGTCGCCTGCTTCGAGAGCAGCAGGTTGCGGTTTTGCTGGCGCGCGTCGGTTTTTTGCGCGCCATGACGGACAATTACCCGGCCGTTGAATACCGCCGTGGCGCCGTCATCGAGGATGCCTTTGTAGAACTCGTTACTGGTGCCGTGATGAACAGCGTGATCCATGGTGGTATGGTGATCCACATGCTGGTTGCCGCGCGCGAGATACAAGCCGTTCATTCCCGAATGGGTGCCCGGCCCGGCCTGCTCAATGGCGATGTCGTTGCGGGTCAGCTTGCCGCCGAGGGAAATTGAATGGGTGAAGAACTGGCTGTCGCGCGCCTGGCGCGCCCGGATCGTCGCGAGGTGAAGTGCGGCGTCCGACTCGCGATTGTCCTTGTAGTGATGAACGATCGCGTTGTCTTCCAGCGCGAATTCACTCACCGCGCAGGTGAAGGAGTCGCCGCCGGGGTGACCGAGATAGCTTTCCACCAGCGTCAGCTCGCTCCCCGCCCCCGCCCGCGCAAAGACGCGCGGCACGCTGAGCGAACGGGCGCTGCCGGAGGCGAGGAAAATGAGATGCACCGGCGCTTCCAGCCGCACACCCGGCGATAAATGAATGTATACGCCGTCAGTCAGCAGCGCCGTATTGAGCGCGGCGAAGGGGCCGGCGGTTTCCGTCGCGACCACGCTGCTGCCGCCCAATAATTCCACTCCCGGCTGTCCCTTGGCAATCGCCTCGCGCAGGCTCATCACCACCGCGCCCGGCGGCAGCGGCGCGTAGCGCGAGCGGCCCGCGTCGTAATGACCGTCCACGAAGACCAGTTCGCAGCCGGAGAATTCGCGGTACCGGGCCGACTCCAATAGCGCGCTGTCAGCGACGGTCAGCGCCTCGCCCGCGGGTGACGGTGAGTATCCGGCCGCCTCGATGGGTTTGAGCGCCGTGTAACGCCAGGCTTCATCGCGCCCGGTGGGAATTCCCAGCGCCGCAAAGCGGGCGCGCCCGCGCGCGCGCAGGGCGGTCAGCCAGGCGGGATCACGCGATTCGCGCGCCGCATGCGCAGCGGCCAGCGCGTCATAGTGGGATTTGGGGTCGAATGCGGCCATGAGGATTCGAAAGGGAAAACCGCGAAAGGCGCGAAATACGCTAAATGAAGAGAAAAGAGGATCCCGTTCTGACTTTCGTGTATTTCGCGTATTTCGCGGTGAATTCTGTTATCGGGTCGCAGCGACAGCCGCAGGCGGGGCGGTTTCGAGCCAGGCGTAGCCCTGTTTCTCGAGTTCGAGGGCGAGGGTGCGGTCGGCGGATTTGACGATGCGCCCTTCCATGAGGACATGCACAAAGTCGGGAATGATGTGGTCGAGCAACCGCTGGTAGTGGGTGATGAGAACAATGGAGCGCAGCGGGCTGCGCAGCGCGTTGACCGCGCCGGCGACGACGCGCAGGGCGTCAATGTCGAGGCCGGAATCGGTTTCGTCGAGGATGGCGAGCTTGGGATCGAGCACGGCCATCTGCAGGATCTCGTTGCGCTTTTTTTCGCCGCCGGAGAAGCCCTCATTGACGGCGCGATTGATGAGCTTGTCATCCATTTCCACCAGCTTCATTTTCTCACGAAGCAGCGAAAGAAAATCAATGGCGTCGAGTTCGGGTAAATTGCGGTGTTTGCGCTGGGCGTTGAGCGCCGCCTTCAAAAAATAACTGTTGTTGACGCCGGGAATTTCGACGGGGTACTGGAAGGAAAGAAAAATCCCCTCGCGCGCCCGCTCTTCCGGCGCCATCGTCGAGAGATCGCGTCCTTCATACAAAACTTGCCCTTCAGTAATTGTATAACCCTCCCGCCCTGCCAATACATTGGACAGGGTGGACTTGCCGGAGCCATTGGGCCCCATGATGGCATGCACTTCGCCGGGCTGGACGGTCAGGCTGATCCCCTTGAGGATCTCTTTTCCATCAACGACGGCGTGCAAATTTTTGATTTCGAGCATTGACATTTATTTTTCCTGATGTTTTTTACCGCCAAGGTCGCCATAGAACGCCAAATATTTGACCACTGTCTGCCAGGGTTCTCTTTTTAACCTTGGCGGATTTGGCGGCCTTGGCGGTTAAATCTTTATCCGACCGAGCCTTCCAGGCTCACACCCAGCAACTTCTGCGCCTCGACGGCGAATTCCATCGGCAGTTCCTTGAAGACCTGCTTGCAGAAGCCGTTGACGATCATGGAGACGGCGTCTTCCGAGCTGAGGCCGCGCTGGCGGCAGTAGAAGAGCTGGTCTTCGCTGATCTTGGAGGTGGTTGCCTCGTGCTCCATCTGCGCGGTGGGGCTTTGCACTTCAATGTATGGGAATGTATGCGCCCCGCACTGG
This sequence comes from Thermoanaerobaculia bacterium, assembly GCA_043777195.1. Classification (GTDB taxonomy): domain Bacteria; phylum Acidobacteriota; class UBA4820; order JAYVQF01; family JAYVQF01; genus JAYVQF01. The sequence continues at coordinate 4,409 of JAYVQF010000196.1, read as the reverse complement.
TCGCCGATGAGCAGGGAATCACATTGGGAATAATTGCGGGCGTTTTCCGCGCCCGGCATGATCTTCACCATGCCGCGGTAGCTGTTCTGGCCGTGGCCGGCGGAAATACCCTTGGAGATGATGGTCGAGCGGGTGTTTTTGCCGATGTGGATCATCTTGGTGCCGGTGTCGGCCTGCTGGCGGTTGTTGGTGAGCGCGACCGAATAAAACTCGCCGACCGAATCGTCCCCTTGCAAAATGCAGCTCGGGTATTTCCAGGTGATGGCGGAGCCGGTCTCCACCTGCGTCCAGGAAATCTTCGAACGCTTGCCGCGGCAGGCGCCGCGCTTGGTGACGAAATTGTAGATGCCGCCCTTGCCGTCTTTGTCACCGGGATACCAATTCTGCACCGTGGAATATTTGATCTGCGCGTCATCCAGCGCGATCAACTCCACCACCGCCGCATGCAACTGGTTCTCGTCACGCATCGGCGCGGTGCAGCCTTCGAGGTAGCTGACATGGCTGCCCTCGTCGGCGATAATGAGCGTCCGCTCGAACTGGCCTGTGCCGGCGGAATTGATGCGGAAATAGGTGGACAATTCCATCGGACAACGCACCCCTTTCGGGATGTAGCAGAAGGATCCGTCGGAAAAAACCGCGGAATTAAGCGCCGCGAAGAAGTTGTCGGCGACGGGAACCACCGAGCCGAGATATTTCTTGATCAGCTCGGGATGTTCGCGAACCGCTTCTGAGAATGAACAAAAAATAATGCCCAGCTCGCCAAGCTTGCCCTTGAAAGTGGTGGCGACGGAAACCGAATCGACCACCGCGTCCACCGCGACGCCCGCGAGGCGCGCCCGTTCGTGCAGGGGAACGCCGAGCTTGTCGAACATTTTCAACAGATCGGGATCGACATCGTCCATGCTCTTGGGGCCGTCGGTCTTCGTTTTTGGCGCGGCGTAATAAATAATATCCTGATAGTCAATCTTGTTGTAGGTGACATTCTGCCAGGTCGGTTCCGTCATGGTCAGCCAGTGACGGTAGGCCTTGAGCCGCCATTCCAGCATGAATTCCGGCTCCTGTTTCTTGGCAGAAATCAGGCGCACTACATCTTCGCTGAGCCCGCGGGGAATGATGTCGGTCTCCAGCGCGGTGGTGAAACCGTACTGGTATTCCTGACCGACGAGCTGGTCGAGTTGGGTGGAGGAGGACATGATTGGGGTCTGGGGTCGAAATTCGAGGGCCTCGCACCGAGCCGGTTCAATTTTTCATTGAATCCGGGGCGCGCGGCCGGTCGCGAATTCCGTCGGGGCAACGCATGCGTCGCCCCGACTCGGACAGGCAGGGATTACGCGCTGAAGGAACTGCCGCAGCCGCAGCCGCCCTTCGCATTGGGATTCTTGAAGGTGAAGCCGGCGCCCTGGAGCCCTTCGACATAATCAATCTCGGTGCCGACGAGGGACATGAGGGATTTGGGGTCGCTGACCACTTTCACGCCGTCGTAATCGGCGCTACGGTCGTTTTCGCCGATCTGGTCGTCGAGTTCAAGGCGGTAGGAAAGACCCGAGCAGCCGCCACCCACCACGCTCACGCGCAGGGCGTGGCCGGGGGTGTTGTTGGAGGCAATGAAGTCCTTCGCCTTGGCGATGGCGCGCGGCGACATGATGAGGCCGAGGGCGCCAGGCGCGGTGATGCCGATCGGCGCGGAAGCCGAACCAGAGCCCGTCTGGGGCTGCGCCTGCGGCTGGTTCATCGAGGGGTTGGCGCCGGTGCTGCAGCAGCCGCCGCCGGCAGAGGTTTGTCCGTGTGAGTGGGGCATGGGAGACTCCGTGAAGAAAATTTGGGGAAGGGTTGAGGGTGGGTGGAGGGGTCTGGGGTCTGGGGTCTGGAAAATGATTTTGAATTAGGAGCGCTCAGGCGTGCGCTCGCACGGAAATCGCTGCGAGCGGGACAGTGGGGGAAGGAATGCGCGCGGTCATCAGATCCTGCAATGTATAACTATCGAGCAGCGAACGAATTTGCGCGTTGATGGCGTGCAGCGGAGCGCGGATGTTGCAACTCTCCTGTTGCTCGCAGCCTCCGGCGGAAGGCTGGTCGTGCTCGCATTCGATGAGCGAAAGCGGACCTTCAAGCAGTTCGATGAGCGAGTGCAGCCGCACCTTTTCCGGCGAGCATGAAATTGCGTAGCCGCCATGCGGCCCTTGCGTGGACTGGATCAGACCGCCGGCATGAAGTTCCTGCAATACCTTGGCCATCAGATCAGCGGGAATGTTGAATTCGCGCGCGAGATCCTTCGCCGACACCCGCCCCGCCGGCTTGGCGGCCAGCCGGATCAGCGCGATCAGGGCATATTCTGTTTTTTTATTGAGCTTGATCATGGCGGGTGAACATTAGAGACAATGATCGCAACTCAATTAAATTTCAAGAGTTGCATCGAAAAAATAAATCGGACAGCAAAGTCCGACTTCCGGGGACTAGTTTAGTCCGAATTGGACAGGAATGTCAAGCGCACCCGGCAAATCGCCACGCCCTGATCACCAGCGCCTACGGGAGCCCAGCGCCTTCATGCCGATGGCGCCCAAGAGGACGCCCATGGCGCCGCGCACGAGAACGCGGCCGGCTTGGCGGCCGGCTTCCTTCATCAACCAGCCGCCCGCTTGTGACGCGGCGGTGGGTACTTCTTTCACCGGCTTGGGCGCGGGCGGTGGTGGCAGGGATTTGAATTTCGCGGCTTCGTCTGCAAGGGTGCCGCCGCTGTGCGAACCCGACGCATCCGCGTCCGCCCCGTCGCCCACAGTCTGATGCCGGGCGAGCAGGATTTCATACGCGCTTTCACGGTCTGTCTCCGCGCCATATTTTTTGCGCATCGTGGAATTGCCGATCAGCCCCTGAATGACCGCCGCATCGGCAGGTGCCATGCGCGAACGGGGCGGCGCGATGCGGGTCAATGCCACGGGCGTGGGAACGCCGCCGGCGTTCAGCACCGTCACCGCGGCCTCGCCGATGCCCAGCGCGGTCAGCGATTTTTCCAGGTCGTAAAACTCGCTGTCGGGATAAGTCTGCGCAGCCAGATGCAGCGCCTTCTGGTCATTGGGGGTGAAGGCGCGCAGTGCATGCTGCACCCGGCTGCCCAGCTGCGCCAGCACATCGGCAGGCACATCCTTGGGACTCTGGGTGATGAAAAAAACCCCGATCCCCTTGGAGCGGATCAGGCGGACAATGCGCTGGACTTCGTCCAGAAATTCCTTGCTGGCGTCGTTGAACAGGAGATGCGCTTCATCGAGAAAAAACACCAGCTTGGGTTTGTCGAGGTCGCCCGCTTCCGGCAAGTCGTGATAGAGCTTGGCCAGCAGCCACATCATGAAGGTGGAAAAAAGTTCGGGGCGATCCTGCATGTCGCTCACTTCCAGGACGCTGATGACGGCCCGTCCGTCGGCGTTTTTCCGAAACAGGTCGGCGGGATCGAATTCCGGCTCGCCGAAGAATTGCCCCGCGCCCAGCGCCTCCAGCTTGATGATTTCCCGCAAAAGCACACCAGCGGTGGATGAGGAGAGCAGGCCATATTCTTTGAGCGATGCCTTGCCCTCATCCGCGAGATAGCCCAGCGTCGCCTTCAAATCCTTCAGGTCGAGCAGCAACAGTCCATGGTCGTCACAGAACTTGAAGACCATGGTCAGCGCATCAGCCTGCGTGTCGCTCAGCCCCAGCGCCTTGGCGAAGAGCAGCGGCCCGAAAGATGAGACCGTCGCGCGCACCGGCGCTCCCAGCGCCCCAGTCAGCGAATAAAACTCTGCGGGATAACCGCAGCCTTGCCACTGCATCCCCAACTGCACCGCGCGTTCAGCCACCTTGGGGTTGGTCTCGCCCGGCTGGACGATGCCCGATACATCCCCCTTGATATCGGCGAGAAATACCGGGACCCCGCAATCCGAAAGCTGCTCGGCCATCATTTGCAGGGTCTTGGTTTTTCCCGTGCCGGTCGCCCCCGCGATCAGCCCGTGCCGGTTCATCATCGCCAGTGGAATCTGTACCACCGCCTCGGGCGAAATTTCGCCGTCGAGCATCCCGCATCCGAGGAACACGGTGTCCCCGGAACAGGCGTAACCGCTTTTGATTGATTCGAGCCATTTTTTATTCATGGGATCCTTCGGCTGGAATTCTATCGGCGATGAATCCGCGACGGCGGAGGTGCGGAGAATGTGCTGGCGCGAAATCGCGATAATTTCCCGCTCATGACCGACACCCCCGTCTCTTCCAATCGCCGCCCCGCCGGCAATCTTGTCTATGCCCTGCTCACGGCGCTGACCGTCTTCGTCGCGCTGGTGCTCTTTGCGGTCTATGTGCTGAGCCGCAAGCCGAAGTTCGCGCCGCCCCTGGTGTTCAAGGATCATGCAGGAATTGAAAAACCGCTGAGCGGCGAACTGCACAAG
>JAYVQF010000195.1:0-6694 GCA_043777195.1 Thermoanaerobaculia bacterium | reverse complement strand
TGGCGGAGAGGGAGGGATTCGAACCCTCGAGGCCCGTGAGAGCCTAACGGTTTTCGAGACCGGTCTGATCAACCACTCCAGCACCTCTCCGGTGATTCAGTAGCGAGCGGGCGGATATTTTAACGCCTTAGGTAAGAATTAAGATCGTACCCTCTCAATAAGGTGTGCCTGACGGCACTTCTTTGCTGTCCACTTCTCACGCCTTGGGAACGCAATGGAATCGGCAAACGGCGTGCCGCCATTTCCGCTCGCTCTCGCGACCGGCGTGCGCGAATGGCGTTTTTCGCGGCCGCGAATTCTTTACAATCTGCCATGTGACCCCGGTGACGCGATACATCAAGCCGTTCTTGCTGATGGCACTGGCCCTCAGCGCCCTGCGCTGCGGCTACCATCTGCAAGGCGCCGGAGCGGTGGCGCCGCGTGAAATCTATCTTTCACCACTGGCCAATTTCACCGACAAGCTCGATCTGGGAGCGGTGATGACCGCCGCCGTGCGGGAGGAGCTGGCGCAACGGGCGCGCGGGCGGCAGCCCAGCGGTCCGGAAAATGCTGGTGCCACCCTGAGCGGTGAGATCACTTATTACGGCGCGCAGAATGTCACCACCGATCCGCGCGGTTTCGCCAACCGCTATGAAATCGTGGTGAAGGCGAAGGTGCTGCTGACTGCGCGGGACGGCAAAGTGGTTTACCGCAATGACAGTTTCATTCATCGGGAAGTGTATGAGCGGCCCGAGGGATTGGGCCAGTTTTATGACCAGGAGCCGCAGGCGCAAAAAGCGCTGGCCCGGGCCTTCGCGCGGGATTTGCTCGACACCATCGCGGAGGGATTTTGAAGAATGAAACCGCCCCGCACCGCCGCGCCCCCTGAAACCCCATACCCCGCCGCGCTCGCATCTTTGCGCGGCCGGAAAATCGCGGTGGTTGGCGATGTCATTCTGGATCGCTATCTTTTCGGTCATGTCACCCGCATTTCGCCCGAGGCGCCGGTGCCGATCCTTGAAGTGCGCGAAGAGCGGGGCGCGCTGGGCGGCGCCGCCAATGTCGCAAAAAACCTGAGTGATCTCATGGCGCGGGTGACGCTGGTGGCGGTGACCGGCGCGGACGAATGGGCGGCGGCGCTGATCCGGGCGGTGAAGGCCGAACCGCGCATCACCGCCCGACTCTTGCCCGTCGCCCCGCGCACCACCGTAAAAACCCGCATCCTGGCGGGCGCGCAGCAGCTTGCGCGCATCGACCGCGAGACGGTTTCGCCCCTGCAAAAAAAACAGGAAGCAGCGCTGATCAAGGCGGCCGGGCTCAGCCAGGTGGATGCGCTGGTGCTCTCGGATTACAACAAGGGCGTATTTCTGGGCGAGCTTGCGCCCCAGCTGATCGCCGCTGCGCGTCGCCGCGGCATTCCCGTCATCGGCGATGTAAAACCCGCGAACATCCGGAAAATGGCCGGCGCGACGCTGCTCGCCCCCAATGAAAAAGAGACCCGGGAAGCCGCGAAGCTGCTCGGCATAAAGGGCGGCGAACTGACGAAGATCGGCGAAGCCCTGCGCAAAAAACTCCGCTTGCAGGCGCTGGTCATTACCCGCAGCGCCGAGGGCATGTTAATTCTCACCGGCCGCGGCAAACCGCTGGCGATCCCGGCGCAGGCGCGCGAGGTGTACGATGTCACCGGCGCAGGCGACACCGTCACCGCCATGCTCGCGCTCGCGCTCGCCGCCGGCTGGAGTCTGCCCGACGCGTGCCGGCTGGCGAGCGCGGGCGCCGGCATCGTGGTCGGCAAGCTCGGCTGCGCCTCGCCCACGCCGGATGAGCTGGCCGCGGCACTGGCGTATTAAGACGAACGGTAAATAACAAGGCCGTCTTATCAATTGTGAAGACGCGTTGCCGTTAATATCCGTCGATGCGCCGCATCCTTTTCTTGTCGCTGTCCTTTTGCGGCTTCCTCGCTTGTGGCCGCCCCGCCACGGTGCCGCCGCCTGCAGCACATCATCGTCCCGCACGGCAGCCTAAGACGCCGCCGTCGCGGGAAGTGACACCGGCGGAGGTCAGAGGCAATTTCAGCGAAAATGGGGATGCCAGTTATTACGGCGTGGAATTTGCCGGACGGGCGACCGCTTCGGGCGAATTGTTCGATCCGTCGCAGATGACCGCCGCCCATCGCACCCTGCCCCTGGGCACCCGGCTGGAAGTCACCAACCTCGACAGCGGACTCAAGGTGATCGTGCGGGTGAATGATCGCGGGCCGTTTCTGAAGGGACGGATTCTCGACTGTTCGACCGCCTGTGCCGAAGCGCTGGGTTACGACATGCAGGGCACCGCGCGGGTCGGATTGCGCGTCATTGAATTGGGAACCGGGAAAAAGACGCCGATTCGCACCGCTGCCATTCCCGCCCGCCCGCCCGTGATTCCGGATCCGCCGGCGCGGCCCTCCACCCCCGCGGCCCCGGCGAATAGCTTTGCCATTCAAGTGGGCGCTTACGCCAATCGGGCCAACGCCGAGACCGCGCGGGATAAATATCAGGCCTACGGAATGTCCGTCTACCTGCAAGAGGCCGCTGGCGTGGTGCGCGTCCGGCTCGGCCCTTATGCCGACGAAGCCGGCGCACGCGCGGCCCTGGCGAAATTGCAAGGCGAGGGACTGGTGGTGCGCGAGGATGGGCCATGAGCGAATCCGCGCCTGACTGGATGGCGAAATTACTTGATCCGTGGGAATTGCTGGGACTGGGCGCGCAACTCTGTTTTTCCGCCCGCTTCGCCTATCAGTGGTGGCGCTCGGAAAAGGCCAAGGCGGTGGTTTTACCCTATGCGTTCTGGTACCTTTCGATCGGCGGCGCGATCTGCATGCTGGTTTACACCTCTCACAAAGGCGCGCCCTCTTTGTTTATCGCGCAATGCGTGGCGCTGATTTTTTACCTTCGCAATCTGGTCATACACCGCAAACACGCACGAGCCGAATAATCAATATACAGTGAATCCCGGAGCAAAAGAGTTTGACGGGGGTACTTTGCGTTGGGTACAATGACTGTCCAAAGGAGTTTCATTATGGGACACATTGTTTACCTCTTGGGCTCACTCGTGAGCCTCATCGGCTGGATCATGCTGGTGATCAAGGGCTTCCAAAAAAGCGTGATCTGGGGCTTGATTAACCTTCTGACCTGTGGATTGGGCGCCCTCATTTTCGGGATTATCAATTGGTCTGATGAAGGAGTCCGCAAGGCCTTGCTCATCTTTTTGGCCGGGTGGGTGCTTTGCCTCGTCGGCGGAATGATGGGTGGTGCCGGAGACGTCATGCAGATGTTTCATCATTAATTGACTTGGCATCTGGTTTTTAAGCGTTGCTCTGGTACCGGAAAAAACTCTCCGCTGCCGCGCTGGCGGCGGAGCTTTCGGTCTGGGGCCGGCTGCCCGAAGCGCCGCTCGCCCGCCCGCTTTTTGCGATAAGCGCCGGCGGGCAGGCGACGATTTACTACGCGCCGCCCTCGAACGGTGAGCCGCCGCCGCTGGAGACGCAGAACCGCTGGTGGCAGGATCGAGTGCGGGCGCTGGGTTTCGCCGCCTCCGCTGCGGCGGCCCCTTTGCATGCGTTGGAGGGATGGGGCGCGCCGGCCGGGGTGCTGCATGAATGGCCCGCGCCCTGGCCCGGACAGCCCGCCCCCGCAGTGGATCTGTATGCTGCGGTTCCGCCGCAGCCGCTCCCCGAGCGCGTCTGGTGGCGGGGTCATTCCCCTGCTGCCCGCGCTGCCTTATTGCAGATTGCCGCGGGCGAGTTGGCCGTGGATGGCGCCTATCTCTGGCTGCGCCCCGACCTGCCTGAGGCCCTGCTCCGGGATTGGCTGGGGGATGCAAGCCCCGCCATCTGGGTGGTGGATGATCCCGCCGGAAATTTCTCCTCCGCCGGATTTACCGGCCGCGTGCTGGTGCTGCAAAGCCAGCCCCCGATTGATGATTGGCCGGTGCTCGCCGCGCCCGAACCGGTGCGGGCTCGCACGCAGAGCGCGCAGGCTGAGCCGCCTTCCCTGAAGGCCGACAACGGAAGTCCGGCATTGGGCTGGCTTGCCGCCTCCGGTCCGTGGCCGCTGGATCTTTACGATGCGGTGAGTGGCCGCTTTGGCGGCGAATCGATGCGGGACGCGCTGGCGCTCGGCCGCGCCTCGGTGGAGGGCGGACAAATTCGCGCCGTACGCACTGCGGAATCGCCGCCGCCGCCGCCGCCGGAACTGCTCGAGCAATTGTGTGCAGCCGCGCCGGAAGCCGCGCTGGTGCTGACGCTGGCTGCGAATGCGGCGTGGCCGGCCGATCTCGCGGCGCGGGCCGCGGCGTCTATCGCACCGAAAATTCTTCTGGAAAAACTGCGTCCTGCTGCCGGCGCTGACGCGATGCGGCTGCGACTTCGTGCGCTCCTGGATCTGGGACGCACCCATGAAGCGGCGCCGCTGCTGCAGCTTGCTGAATTCACGGGGGAATTCGCGCTGAAAGGGGAATGCGAAGCGCTGGCTGAAAATGGCGCTGTCACCGGCCGGGCTCTTGCGTCCGGGGATTCCGCCGCTATGCTTTTCTTCCACGCCCATAATGCGTTCCGGCGCAATGGCGATGATGTCACGGCGCGCGCGATCCTGGCCGCAGACTGGCCCGCTGATGATCTTTGGGCGCCCGCCGCCCTGTCGCTGCGCGAATTTCTCGCCAGCCGGGTTCCGGAGCCGGCGACCGCGCCATGGGAAAGCCAAAGCCGTCCCGGCTTGTGGGCGGCGTACTATCGGGCCTACGCGCTGCGCGCCCATCGGCGTGACGGCGCGGCCGTACGCGATGCGCGGGCGCTGCTCGGCGCGGGATATCACAGCGCGCAGTGCCGCGGCTGGAGCGTGTTGCAGGCCGTCTTCGCCATCCAGCTCGCTGATCTGGAAAGGCAGGAATTCGCATTCGGCGCCGGTCTCGCCCGCTGCACCGAAGTCGCGGCGTTGATTGACGGGGCGGGCGGTTGTTATCTGCATCGCACGCGGCTCAACACCGAAGGGTGTCTGCTGATCGAAACCGGGCGGCCCAAGCGCGGGCTCGCGCAGCGGCGGCAGGATGGCAATCCCGGCAACCTATTCTGGCTGGCGCAGGCCAAACTCCTGCAGGGCGACTTCACAGCGGCGCGCGCTGCGCTGGCGCCGCTGCGGGTCGGGCCCGATGAGGATTTCGCGCTGCTCGCGGAACATTTGCACCTGCAACTGGAAGCCCTTGGGGCATCTCTTGGAACTGCCCTTGCGAGCGCGCCTGCGACGAGGCCGTCGTCCACCGCACCCCCGCGCGAATTCACCGCAGCGGGACAAAGCCGGCTGGCGCCGGCACGCGCCGCATTGCGTGCGCTGGGCGGCGAGCCCGCAGTTGTGCCCGCGCCGCCTGATCCCGCCCAGGCGCCCGAGGATTACGCGCTCTCGGCGCCGCTTCTGGTGGCCGCCCGCTTACTGGGAGGATTGATTCTTGCGGATTCGCCGGAGACCATCACGGCGCTGGAAATCTCCGCACCGGTGGCGGTGCCGTTATTGCTGCTCCTGGCCCGGCGCAAGCCAGTTCTGCTCAAAGAAAAGCGCATCGCCGCCGCCCTTCGCCAGTGGAGCGAAATCCTGGCCGACGAGGCGCCGCGAACGGCGGCCGAATTACGCCGCGCCTTGATGGAAGCCGATCCGCCGCCGCTGGCCGAATTGGTGCTCGCGTTGCTGGCGCTGGCCGAGAAAGGGGGCGCGGTGCGTAGCGAGGCGCTGCAAAAACTGCTGAGCGCCGCCGGAATTCACCGTCCGGCCCGGCCCGGAGACTGGTCGGTGTCGCTTCTCGACGGCGAGGTGGGCATCAGCGAATCGCCCTGGGCAGCCCATCCCGCAGGACGCGCGCTGTCTGAGGCGACGCTGGCGAGGCTTACCCTCGAAGGTAACGGGGATGCGCCCCCGGTACGCGCCCGCTGGGTGGAAGGACTCTATTTCGGCAGCGCCGCCGGGCTGTATTTGCTTGAACAGATCGAAACCGCTGCCCCCTTTCCCATTCCGGTTTATATTCGCGGTGCCGCCGGTTCTGGAAAAGAAGGCGTCGCGCGGCTGCTGCACCACTTCTCCCGCCCGCGCGGGCCGCTGGTGCCGGTCAACTGCGCCTCGCTCGAACGAGAGCTTGCAGATGCGCAATTATTCGGCGCCAAACGGGGCGCCTACACGGGGGCGCTGGAAGACCGCCCGGGTCTGGTGGGGGAAGCGGAGGGGGGCACTCTTTTCTTGGATGAATTTCTGGAATTGCCGCTCGCCACCCAATCCAAACTCCTGCGTTTCCTGGAGAACGGCGAGTATTACCGGCTCGGCGAAAACAAACCCCGGTTCGCAAAAACCCGCGTGGTGTGTGCTTCCAACGGCGATCCCATCGCCGCGCTGGCGGCCGGCAAGCTACGCGAAGATTTGTGGCAGCGGGTCAGCGGCATCGTGCTGAAGGTGACGCCGCTCCACGGCCGGCGCAGCGAAATTCTGCCGCTTTTCGAGGGATTCATCGCCAGTCTTGCCCGCGCCGAAGGCTTGCGCCCCCCCGCCGTCAGCGCCACGCTGGCCGCCCGGTTGCTGGCGCATGATTGGCCGGGGCAGGTGCGCGAGCTCCGGCGCAGCGCCGAACACGCCTTGCTGCGGGCGCGCGGGCGGGCAGAGCTTTTGCCGGGCGACTTGCCGCCGCAATTTCTGGAAATATC
>JAYVQF010000194.1:0-6728 GCA_043777195.1 Thermoanaerobaculia bacterium | reverse complement strand
GGAAAAATGCCGCTGCGCCGGCGAGGGCGCCGACCAGCACCATGCGCAGCGCTGATTTCAGGGGCGGGGCGCCGATGATTTTTCCCTTGATCCAGCCGAATAAAAAAAGCGCGACGAGGGTGAGCGCCGCAGAGACGCGCAATCCCGCGCTGACCGGCAGCGGAAAAAAATAGGGGGTGAGCGGCACCAGGCCGCCGGCGGCATAGGCGAGGCCGATGGTGAGGCCGCTCTGCGCCGCGCGTCCCGGCTCCGGTTTTTCCCGTCCCAATTCCTCGCGCATCATGAAGCGCACCCAGCCGTCGCGGTTGAGGCAGACGGCGTCAGCCGCCTGCGACAAGCCCGGCTCGGTGAGGCCGTAGCCTTCGAATATTTTCACGACTTCCTGGCGCTCGACGGCCGCCAGTTCATGCGTCTCCTGCCATTCGCGCTGATACTCGGCGTCGTAACTTTCCGATTCGCTCATCACCGCGAGATAGCCGCCCAGCCCCATGGCGATGGTGCCGGCCGCGACTTCGGCAAGACCCGCAGTCACCACCAGCCAGTGGCTGACCTCGGCACCCGCCAGCCCCGCCGCCAGCGCGAACGGCACGGTGAGGCCGTCGGACATGCCCAGCACGACATCGCGCACGATGGCGGAGCCGGTGAAGTGGGTTTCGGTGTGGGACATGGTGTAAAAACGGGTCTGGGGCCTCAGGTCTGGTCTGTCAGGGCAGCCGCGTGCGCTTGGAAGTTTACAAGTATGCAAACACCCGGTGATGAACGCATCTTTTCTGACCAGACCCGAGGCCCGAGACCCTATCCTTTGAGCCCCTTCTTCAGCGCCTTGTGCACATGGGAGAGAACCTGGATGCGGCCCCAGTTTTTATCCTCGGACGAAACCGGAATCCAGGGCGCGGTTTGCGTGCCGGTCTTTTCGATCATCTCGCAGGCGGCGGCTTCGTAGGCATTCCATTTCTTGCGGTTGCGCCAATCTTCTTCCGTGATTTTGTATTGTTTGTAGGGCGTGAGTTCGCGGTCGTGAAAACGGCGCAGTTGTTCGGCGGGGCTGATGGTGAGCCAGAATTTCAGGATGAGGGTGCCGAAGTCGGTGAGCTGCTGCTCAAAGCCGTTGATCTCCGCATAGGCGCGCTGCCAGGCCGCCGGCGCGCAGAAGCCCTCCACCCTTTCCACCAGCACGCGGCCGTACCAGGAGCGGTCGTAGATCGTCACCTTGCCCTGGCGCGGCAGGTGGCGCCAGAAACGCCAGAGGTAGGGATGCGAGCGTTCCTCGTCGGTGGGCGCGGCGACGGAAATCACCTGATAGTTGCGCGCGTCCAGCCCGGCGATGACGCGGCGGATGGTGCCCCCCTTGCCGGCGGCGTCGGCGCCTTCGAACACCAGGATGAGCGAACGGCCCTGTTCATACAAATGCCGCGACAAGCGGCTGATCTCGGCGGTCAGCTTCTCCTGCTTACGATCATAGTCGGGGTCGGAAAGTTTTTTGCTCAGGTCGAGCTTGCGCAGGATGTTGTTCGTCGCCGGCTTGCTGTGATCGGGCCTCGGCGCAAGCTTGGGCGCTTTTTCCCCCGCGTTCAGACGGCGTTCCAGCGCATTGAGAAGCGTGCGCGCCACGGTGACCCCGCGATAGCGGGGATCGTGCGCCTCGATGAGATGCCAGGGGGCCTCTCCCGTCGAGGTGCGGCGCAAGGTCTGTTCGGAGACGCTGCGGAAATCGTCGTAATGTTTGAAATATTTCCAGTCGGTTTTCCTCACCCGCCACGACTGGTCGGGATCATCCTCCAGCGCCTTGAGCCGTTTGCGCTGGGATTTCTTGGAGATATGCATCCACAGTTTCACCAGAATCACATTCTCCCGGCTGAGCATGCCCTCGAATTCCAGAATGCGGTCGAGGCTTTCCGCGAACTCCGCGTCGCGCATCTTGCCGAAAACCCGGCGGACGATCGGCTCGGTGTACCACGACCCCAGAAACATGCCCATGTTGCCGGCCTTCGGCAGCAGCCGCCAATAACGCCACATGGACGGCCGCTCGCGTTCCTCATCCGAGGGCTCGCCCGGCGCGTTCACCTGGATGCCGCGCGCGTCGAGCCAGCTGAGCAGCAGATTGACGCTTTCGGATTTGCCCGCGCCCTCGACACCGCCGATCAGCACGATCGCCGACTGCCCCGAAGTGGCCAGCCGTTTCTGCATCGCCAGCAGCGAGGCGCGCAAGACGGGAACCTGCCGGCCATAGTCGGCCTTGTCGAGTTTGTTGCCCACTTCAGCGGCTTCGAACATGGGGCTATCCTACCGCAATGCTACCGCCCGCTGCGGGAAGAGGAAGAAACCGCCAGGGTGCCAAGCCGGACGCCAAGCCCGAAAGCCAAAAACCAAAAGCCTTTCCCCCAGCGGCGATACAATCGCCGCGTCATGGAAAAACTTCCCGCTTACGCCATTCCCCTCGCCGGCACCCTGGCGCTGGGAATTTTTTCCCTGCTGGAATTCTGGCGGCCGCTGCGGCGACGCACCCTGCCGCGCTTGCGGCGCTGGCTGCACGCACTGGGCGAGGCGGGCCTGGCCTATCTCCTGATGTGGCCGCTGCAAGCGCTGCTGTTCGTCGGGCTGGCGCAGGCCCTGCATGAACGGCACATCGGGTTGCTATATTTTTTTTCGCTGCCCGGCTGGGTCATCACCGCGCTTGCGGTGCTGCTGCTGGATTACACGCTGTGGCACTGGCATTGGCTGAACCACAAGGTGCCGCTCTTCTGGCGGTTTCATCGCGTGCATCATATGGACGCCGACATGGATGCCTTCACCGGCCTGCGTTTTCATGCGGGGGAACTCGGGTTGTCGCTCGTCTATCGCGCGCTGCAAATCGCGGTCATTGGGGCCTCGCCCCTCGCCGTCGGACTGTGGCAGTTGATACTTTTTGTTTGCGTGCTTTTTCATCACAGCAATTCGCGGCTGCCGCTGGCGCTGGAACGACGGCTGGCGCGCGTGATCGTCACCCCGCGCATGCACGGCGTGCATCACTCGATCATTCGCCGCGAGGCGGACAATAACTATTGCAGCATCATTTCCCTCTGGGACCGGCTGCACGGCACGCTGCGCCTGGCGATTCCGCAACCGGAAATCGTCATCGGCGTGGGCGGCTGGCGCGACGCCGGCGGACTCTCCTTCCTGCGCGAATGGCTCACGCCGCTGCGGCCGGTTACGCAGGACTGGCCGGGCGATGCGCCGCCGCGCGGCGGGGACGGGCCGGGCGCCCGCGAATTGGTGGGTTAAGTTTTACGGCGGCTGGCAGAATTCCTTTATGCGAAGCGGAATTTTTGTCGGGAAGTTATTGCTTCTGTTCTGCGGTGTGGCGGCAGTTCCGCTGCTCAGCGCCGCGCCTTCACCCCGCCGCGAACCGCCGCCAGTGATCGATCCAAGCGCGCCCGATCCCGATTATGTCGCCGGGCTGGAGGCCTTCACGCGCGGGGACGCCGCCCCGGCCGATGCCGCGCTGGCGCGTTTTCTGGCCCGCGGCAATGGCACTTCCGTGCAGCGGGCGCGGGCGGCCTACACGCGGGGGCGGATTGCGCGAGCGGCCGGCCGGCCTGCGGCGGCGGGCGATTTTTTTATGCAGGCCCGCAGATTCGATCCGCCATTCGCCGCTATGCGCAAGAGCGACGCGCAATGGACGGCGCTGGCAGCGGGCGCGGTGCCCGGTCGGCCGCCGCGCCTCAACGCCGCGCAGGTTTTCGTGTTGCCGGGCGACCGCCCGCTCGCGGCGACGCTCGACGCTTTGCAATCGGCGGGCTTCGACACCCTGATTTTGCGCGCCTTTCAACTGCCGGGCGACCGTTATCACGCCGGGCTGGGCGGCCCGCGTGCGCCGGTGCAGGGGGTTTATTTTAAAACGGATGAGGCCCCGGTCGTGGCGCCACTTTTGGAAACCGTCGCCGCCGCCGCGCACGCGCGCGGCATGCGGGTGATCGCCTGGCTGACTTCCCGCGGCAGCGATTTTCTCGCCGGTGCGGCCCGCGACAAATTTCTCGATCCCGCAACCGGCGCCTTGCGGGATTCCGACCGCCTTGATCTTTTTGATCCCCTGGTGCGCGACCGCTTGCAGCGGCTTTATCTTGACGCGTTGAATGCGGGCGCGGATGGCCTGCTCTTCCAGGACGATCTGGTTTACAAATCATTCGAGGGCTTTTCGCAGCGCGGCCAGGCGGCATTAGCCGTGCTGCCCGGCGCCCCCTCGCCGCGCTCGCTTTTCACCACCCTCAATCCGGTGGCGTATGCGCCCCCCTATGGCGCCTTCGCTGCGGTCAAGGCGGGGCTGATCAGCCGCTTCGCGGGCGAGACCGCGCGGCTGCTGCATTCCGCCCATCCCGGCGCGCTGCTGCTGGTCAATGTGTATTACGACACGGTGCTCGACGCGGGCCACGGCCGCGACTGGCTCGCGCAGGATCTCGCAGGCGATCTCGCCGCCGGGGCCGACTATCTGGCCATCATGGCCTATGCGCGGCAGATTCAGCAGGAACGGCAACTGAGCCCTGCGGCCGCGGCCAAGGCGGTCAGCGACATGCCTGCCGAATTGCGCCGCCAATTGGGAGACATCGCCCCCGCGAGACTGCTCTTTAAATTGCAGACGACCGACTGGAAGGATGGCCGCCCGCTGCCGACCGAAGAAATCCTGCCCCTCTATCATGACCTCGAATCGGGGGGCCACTCCCTCGGTCTCGCCCCTGCGCCCGAGGGCGCGCTGCTGGAAAAATTACGCGAAGGCACGAAAAGTGATCCGGACAGCGAGGATTGACGGACGGCTCACCGCTTCTCCGCCCTCGCCTGTCGCGGCGGCAACCCATCACCCGCCCACGCGCGCGGCAGTTCTCCGTCCGACGCACCCCAGAAGAATTCCCCGGCGGGGGTGAGCGAGGCGAAAGAAAATACCACCCGGCGGGCACGGCCCAGGAGCAAGAGTTCACGACCGGCGCTCGCCGGTTCATGGTGTTGCAGGGCGTCCACCAGTTTGCGGGCGGGAGAAATCGCCCAGAGCGCGTCGTCTTCTCCCAACACCACCGCCGCACCCCAGTCATCCGCGCACAAGCCCGCGCCGGGCGCGAGGACAGCGGGCGGTAAAAGATATTGCGGCCGATATCCCGGCGCCATCGCGGCCGCGACGCTCAATCCGTGCCGATCCCGCGCGAGCCCGGCGACGACATCTTCAGCGAAAAAACTTCCCGCCTGAAAATCGTTTGCCGCGAAGCCGGCGGCGTTCAATGCCTGCGCGCCGCCTTCGCCGGAAACCGCGCCGTGCGCGCCCGCGCTGGTCTGCCAGCTGAGCGCCGCGCCCTGCGCGCAGGCGATTGCGGCCAGCGTACGCAGCAGCGCTTCTGCGGCATTCATTCCGGCCTGCAGATTTGCGGCACCCGCATCCGCCGCCTTTCGCAGTCCGGCGTCTTTTCGTGGCGCGGCCTCTTGTCGTCGGGCGGCACTGATCAGCAGCAGCCCGCAGGAATTCGGCGGAGATTTCAACACGGCGAATTATCGCAGCCGAAAGCAGCCGTCATAATTTGCGCATGGTTCGCCGCCTGCCCCCAGGGCACTTTGTCCGCGCGTCAGAACGCGCTGGCGGCGCGTTCGCCGCCCTCGAGAGCCGCCTGGCCCGGCGGCTGGCCAAGCGCGGCATCAGCGCGGAAACCCCTGTGGCGGTGGCGGTTTCGGGGGGCGCCGATTCCCTGGCGCTATTAACCGCACTGTCCGGGATTCATACCCGGTTGAGGGTGCTGCATGTGAATCACGGGCTGCGGCCGGGCGCGGATGCCGATGCGGTCTTCGTGCGCAGGTTTTGCCGCGAAAAAAATATACCCTGCGAAATTCTCGCGGTCAAACTGAAGTCCGGCGGAAATCTTGAAGCGCGGGCGCGCTCGGCGCGCCATCGCGCGCTGCGGGCGGCCTGCGCGGAGCGGGGAATTGCGGTGCTGCTGCTGGCCCATCAGCGCGACGACCTCGCGGAAACGCTGCTTATTAATTTGCTGCGCGGTGCGGGTTCGCGCGGACTCGGCGCCCTGCGTCCGTGGCGCAGAGTATCGAGCGGGGGCAAACCGCTGCTTATCGGCCGACCGCTGCTGGCCATTTCCGCGAAGACGCTGCGCGCCTATCTGCACTCGAAAAAAATCAGCTGGCGCGAGGACGAAAGCAACCGGGCGGGTAATCTGCGCGCAAAACTTCGCCACGACATCCTGCCTGCGCTGGCGAAACTCGCCGGCCGCGACCTCACGCCGCTGCTCGCCCGCAGTGCGCGCCTGCTCGCGCGCGACGAAGCCCATTTCGCGAAACAAGTTCGCGCCTTGAATCCGCACTCGACTTCGCTGCCGCTGGAGACCCTTCGGCTGCTCAGTCCCGCGCTGCGCCACCGCTTGCTCCGCGCCTGGTTCAGCCGCATCCGCCCCGGCGCACGCGGACTGGCGCTGATCCATCTGCATGCCGCCGACCGCTTGCTCGGTCACGGCGAATCGGGTGACGCCATCGCCTGGCCGGGCGATTGGCGAGTCAAGCGCGGCCGCGTGAGCTTTACCCTGGAAAAAGTGATCCGGCGGTAAGGGGCCGCAACGAAATAACAGTAGCAGTCTGCCTGCCGATTCATCCCGACTGGCTTCGTTGCTCGTCGCTTACATACCTTCGGGTATGCGCGCTTCTCGCGCCTCGCCATTCGGGCGACTCGACAGTCATCTTTGCTACTGTTATTTCGTTGCGGCCCCTAA
>JAYVQF010000193.1:0-6730 GCA_043777195.1 Thermoanaerobaculia bacterium | reverse complement strand
GAATGGGGCCCCCGTCGCTTACATGCTGATGGTGACTGCACACTCTCGTGTGCAGCCTCGCGCCTCGCCATTCGGGCGACTCGGCAGTCATCTTTGCTACTGTTATTTCGTTGCGGCCCCTAAGATGCAGACTCTGCCCCGCAGTTCCGGGTGCCGCTTGACCCAGTCCCGTAGCGCGACATTCAGCAGCTTGTCATTCGTGGGGGAGGGCATGATGGTTTCGTTCATCCCCCAGCCCGGCGGACCATTGCCGCTGTAGCCGTTGATCACCGGAATTCCCGCCTCCAGCCCCGCCCACATCGCGTCAATATGCACGGCCCAGAACGGGCGGTTCAGTGAAAGATCCCCACGCAACAGCAGTGCGCCGCAGCCCGGCGGTAGGGCCCGTTTGATGCCGCTGATGACCGCCCGATTTTCAGCTTTGTCATAGGCGGGCGTGGTGCGCCCTTGTTCCAGCATGCAGAAAGGCAGCAGCACAAGCCATGCGTATTTGCGATGAGCGAGCGCGCGTTCCCAGAACCAGGCGAACCCGATGGCGGCCGGAATGAGCAGGAACAGCACGATCCGGCTGACCGCCCGCAGCGCGCTGGCGCCCGGAACGATTTCATAAAACAGCCGCCAGGGAATTTTTGTCAGCCCGATCAACGAGGTAAAGCAGATGAATAGCGCCGCAGCCGTGAAAAAAATCAAACCGCCCGCGCGCTCTTTCCGGCGCGACCACAACCCTGCGATGATGATCATGCTGGTGGCGAATCCCAGGGCAATTTCATGTTCGCCGCGATACTCCACCGGAAGGCGTCGCATCCAGCGCAGTTTGCCCAAACCCCCATAGAGCCACGAAGAGGGGCCCGAGTAGAACCAGGACTGCAGCCGGGGGATCATGATTTTGACTTCCGCAAAGGCTCGGGGGCCGGCCTCCTCCAGGGCCCAGCCATAATGAATCAGGAACGGAATCATCAGCAACAGCCAGAGCAGGAATGCCGCGAGCAGCGGCGTCCGGCATGACCGCATATACGCCAGCAACCCGGCGCGCAGCGCGGGCCGCACTAGTGCGAACCCCAGTGCGAGCGCCAGCGCCAGCATGAAAAACCAGCCCAGATAATAACTGGCGTAAAACTGCGCGGCGAACAGAACAGCTGCGGCGGCCAGCCTGTAGTGGTGCGATTTTTCCAGAGGCTCCGGCCCGGCACTGAAACTGCGGCTAATCAAATAGATCGCGCCGACGGTGAGAAAACCGGTCATCAACTGGGGATGGGAGAGCTGCGCGATGCGCGGGCTGGCGAACGCGAACAGCCACGCCCCCGCGCCCGCCGCAAAGACGCGAACAGAAAAAATCCGCCGTAGGAGCACGAACATGCTGGTGAAGTTAAAGACGCTTAACAGCACCAGCCAGGCCTGAAAAGCGCTGTCCGGAGCCAACCCCAACAGGCGGGCGAACCAATAGAGCGGCGCTGCGCCCAACTGGGTGTCGCTATAGGCCAGGACATTTTGATGCGGATAAAAAAACGGCGGATCCCACAGCGCGAGATGGCCAGGCTCCCGCAAGAGCCAGCGGTAGCTGTGCTCCAGCAGATAATTGATGAGGCGCGGATCGCCGTTATCCGTCTGCACCAAAGAAAACCCGCTGCGCCACATCGGCCAGTGCGCCATCAGCATCCCGGCGATGAAAAGCAGCGCCGCGCCCAGCCATTCCCAGCGGTCGCGGCGCAAGGCGGCAATAACGGCGCGCCAGCGCAGGAATGTCACTCCAATTCGCATCGGGATATTGTGGAGGAATCACAGCCTCGCCGCTGATCTTATTCTTTCGTTGGGATCGAAAAATATTTATAATTGCTCATAACTATGCTATTATAAATATTTTATGTTGTAACTTGACAAATGAAGACTAAGATACTATATTTACCCGCGTGGATTCCGGGATTTAACCTGTGAAATTCCACCAGGAGCAAGATTATCATGAGCACCCAGAAAATCATCGGCATTGACCTCGGCACCACCAACTCGGTGGTCGCGATCATGGAGGGCGGCAAGCCCAAGGTGATCCCCAATCAAGAAGGCGACTACACCACGCCCTCCGTCGTCGCCTACACCGACAAGGGCGAAGTGCTGGTCGGCAAGCTGGCCAAGAACCAGGCCATCACCAACCCGCAGCACACGGTTTATTCCATCAAGCGCTTCATCGGCCGCAAAGCCGCGGAAGTGACCGAAGAGAGCAAGACCGTTCCTTATAAAGTCGTACCCGCCGACAACGGCGACGCGTGGGTCGAGATTGACGGCAAAAAGATCTCGCCCGCGCAAGTGAGCGCGGAAGTGCTCAAAAAATTGAAAGCCGCAGCCGAGAATTACCTGGGCCACAAGGTTGAGAAAGCAGTCATCACCGTGCCTGCCTATTTCAACGACGCCCAGCGTCAGGCCACCAAGGACGCCGGCCGCATCGCCGGCCTCGATGTCGTGCGCATCATCAACGAGCCGACCGCGGCGGCGCTGGCCTACGGTCTCGACAAAAAAACCAATGAAAAAGTCGCGGTTTACGATTTCGGCGGCGGCACCTTCGATGTCTCGGTGCTGGAAGTGGGCGAGGGCGTCGTGGAAGTCAACGCCACCACCGGCGACACCCACCTCGGCGGCGACGATCTCGACAAGCGGTTGATGGATTTCATCATCAGCGAATTCAAGAAAGAAAACGGCATCGATTTGAGCGGCGACCCGATGGCGCTGCAGCGGCTCAAGGATGGCGCGGAAGCGGCCAAGAAACAGCTCTCGCAGACCCTCGAAGCCGAGATCAACCTGCCCTTCATCACCATGGACAAGGCGGGGCCGAAGCATCTCGTCAAAAAAATCACCCGCAGCCAGTTTGAAAACCTCACTCGTGACCTCATTGACCGCTCGGTGGAGCCTTGCAAGAAATGTTTGAGCGACGCCAAGAGCACCCCGGCTGACATCCAGGAAGTCATCCTGGTGGGCGGCTCGACCCGCATTCCCCGCGTCATCGAGACCGTCAAGAATTTGTTCAACAAAGAACCCAACCGCTCGGTCAACCCCGACGAGATCGTCGCGGTCGGCGCTGCGGTACAGGGCGGCGTGCTGGCGGGCGAAGTCAAGGACATTCTCCTGATTGATGTCACCCCGCTGTCGCTCGGCGTGGAAACCAAGGGCGGGATCATGACCACCATGATCACCCGCAACACCGCCATCCCGGCGCGCAAGAAAGAAACTTTCACCACCGCCGCCGACAACCAGACTGAAGTGACCGTGGTCGTAGCCCAGGGCGAGCGGCAATTCGTGCGCGACAACAAAGTGCTGGGCAGCTTCAACCTGGTGGGCCTGCCCCCCGCCCCCGCCATGGTGCCGCAGATCGAAGTCACCTTCGATCTCGACGCCAACGGCATCCTCAAGGTGTCCGCGAAAGACCTGGGCACCGGCAAGGAGCAGCAGATCACCATCACTGCGGCGTCCGGTCTCACCAAGGAAGAAATTGACCGGATGACGAAAGAAGCCGAGGCGCATGCCGCGGAAGATCGCGAAAAGAAGGAAGAAATCGAATCGCGCAATCACGCCGACACCGCGCTGCACGCCGCCGAAAAAGTTCTCAAGGAGCAGGCCGGCAAGATCCCCGAAGACCAGGAAACCGCCCTCAAAGCCGCGCTCGAAGAACTCAAGGCAGTCAAAGAAACCGGCAAGAAGGCCGAGATTGACGCCAAGATCGAGGCCGTCAATCAGAAGATGATGGCCATCGGCGAAGCGGTGTACAAAGCCGCGCAGGCCGCGTCGGCCTCGTCACAAGGCGCCGCACCGGATGCCGCTCCCCCGGAATCCGAAGGCCAGAAAAACGGCACCGACGACAGCGTCATCGACGCCGAAGTCGTGGACGGCGGAAAGAATTAAATTTAATCTGCGTTCGTGAATCTTTCAAAGGAAAAAAGACATGACCAACACATCTATACCCGTAAAAGAAGGCAATCACTACTACTGCATCAATGAAAGCGGTGAAAAGAACGGGCCATTTTGCCTTCGTTGCTACGATGTTAATGAAATTCTGGTACACCTTGTAATCAATAGCAATCCCCTCTTCTTTCCCGTTTGCCCTGAATGCAAAACACCGTATCCGCGCTAAGCGGGAGCAAACACCGCAGCGATTTCGTGCGTGCGATAGCCCATGGGGTGGCTTAATGGCTACCCCGCCAAATATTGTGTTGGGAATGCGCTAATATTTACAACATCATGCGCCCCTGCACTCACCGCCGTAAAAATGCAATGGCGGCAGCGCTTGCTGCCAGCTTTGCAAGAGCATTTGCCAGCACTGACACTGGCGGGTTTAACCATATCGTACTTGCAACGACTCGGCGTGGCGAGTCAGTCCCGCTCTTCTACCTGATTAATCAGAGTCGAGATTTATCGACAGCAATTTTGCCACTACGCGCGGAGGGTACCAATGTCTGAAATTAAAATATATAAAAGCAAGCTGCCTTCAATCAGCTGCCAACTAGAACGATCCAATATTATTTTTAGCTGGTGGAACGATGATCCACTGGTAGTCGCCGCAGGTAGCAACGGAATTCAAGAGCCGAGACCAATTGCGCCGTTCATAAAAATCTCTATTGACTTAGCTGACGAATCATCAGCAGACGGAACGAAGGACAAGAACCGCTGCAGGCAATACACTGCCGTCGCGTCAATTCTTGACATTAAACCACCAACAGATTCTGATCAGATATATAAACAGATTTCGATTCCTCCTGTTACAATTGAAGCTCAAGGCGAAAAGGAATTGTTAATCTTAGATATCAGCCGAGTGATGAAGGCCTTTTTTTGCGACTATCCAGCATTGGAGACGCAATATCTTGGTGGGGCTGCCAACTATCGATTCATCCTGTCAAGCATATAGAGGAGCATAAGATGAGAACAAAGTCTGCAAGTTTTATAGCAGTGGCGCTATTGGTAAATGTATTTTTTTGCGTAGCGCTGCGCGGCGAAGGCAATATGCCTGCTGATTTGCTGGCGGCATGCAAAGCGGACGACGCGGTCAAGGTTGGGCGACTGCTGAATGAAGATTTAGACCCGAATCTGGCTTTCGACAACGACAGCTCGTGCATGTACGAAGCGGTTAATGGTGGGAATGTCGAAATGCTCTGGTATCTACTTCGAGCGGGCGCCAGGATCCCGCCAGCAATGTACAAGATTGCCAAGGCAAAGAAATTTAGGTATCTATATACATTACTTCAAGATCCAAATGATCAAAAGCTAAAAGTCTATCAATACAATATAAATTACCAAAATAGTATCTTGGATCCAATAAGTGAAATGTATAAATCGCCAGAATATTTAAACATTGTTAATTTTTCAAAAAAACAAGTGAGTTGCGCTAGCCTATATAATGGGGTTAGCATCAATGCGTTTCGAGATGCGGCTGGTTCTGATATTAATTATGGTGTATGCATCAGGAAAATCGCCGACTACATTGTTGAAACTAATAGTTTAAAACTATTTATTGCCTATTGGGATACTAGATACTTTAATGATAAACAACAAGTGCTTTTATATAGATTTTATACTAGGTTAGATCGTAAAGAAACTTATTCCCCAAAGAACCAAGATGAATATTACAACTATTATGTCATGCGTGCGATTGGACTAGAGCTTTATTCAAGACAAATCTTAAAAGGAGTCAATCACCCAGAGCGAAGCAAGTGGGAAACAACCCTAGATAGTGATGGGTACCTTAACAACCCAGATACGGATTCGATCTTGCAGCGCTCAAAGAGTGCGTCCAAGCTTACCGAAGGTAATTTGGAACTTCAACGGTTCCCGAAGTTAAACAATGATGCGCGCGCTTCGCTGGCAACTCATTATAATAGTTGCCATAACTTAAAGAAAATAGAACACTGCGCAATACTTGGAATGATGTACTCAAGAAACCTCGGTTACTATCGGGATATATATCGTGTAAGGCTGTATACATTTCGTGCTTGTGAAAATGGAGTTTTATTGGGTTGCTATTATTATGCTCAACATACGCCACCATTATTTAGGAATAATGAACAACGCAGAAATGAATATATTTATACAATGTACAAATTAGCATGCGACGGAGGCTACCAACCTGGCTGCGCGAAGCTACCCTTTGTCCAGCACTTACTTTTGTGGAATCAAACAGATGCATTTGATATCGCAGAGACATCATTAATTAAAACTACAATAGATTCATGTCAGGCTGGCGAGGCGGAAGGCTGTTTAATGGCGGCTAAATTTTACGAAGGAAATAGTGCATTTCAAAATGTAGAATTTAGCAAACGGGCAAATCCAGCATTTAGAAAGCGGGCATGTCTATTAGGATCAGCTTATGCATGTATAGAAGAATCTGACGAATTCCACGCAATATGGACGTATGAATTTCATGAACAGCTACTTTCACAAAAAACTATAAATGCAATACTTAAATCAGCTAAGAATAAATATTCGAATCAAGATACGGGTTCTGCAATATTCAGGCACACAGATGACATCAAAATAGGTAAAAGAAATACAGTTAAACTGGATGAAGAATTTTTAGAATTTGAATTATTTGAAGATAGATCTTTTGGCAAAGCAGCCTGGCTAGATATTGATACTTATGCGTTTTTGGGCATATACTATGGCGGTTTTTTCTTCCAAGTGCAACACCCTGATTTGGCAATAAAAGTGGGCAAGCTGTTAGGCTTTCCTTCCAACCGCCAAGTCGGAGGGTGTTCAT
>JAYVQF010000192.1:0-1764 GCA_043777195.1 Thermoanaerobaculia bacterium | reverse complement strand
GAGGCGCCGATCGAGCCGGTGAGAACCGCCTTGCGCAGTTTTTCCCCGTCAAGCTGCAGGAGCTTGCAATCGCCCTTGCATTTCACCGTGGCGCCGCGCTTTTTCTCCAGCGCCCAGGACATGTCGCCGATGATGGCTCCGCCTCGGCTGAGGCTGGAGAGGGTCTGATTTTTACCACTGGGATCTTTCTTGAAGACATCGACCGCGCCGGAGATCAGCAGATAGACATGATTGTTGTCGTCGCCTTCCGTGAAGAGCGAGGCGCCGCTTTTCAAATCCACCAACGCGCCGGTGTCGAACAGTCCCTTCAGCTCGGCGAGCGTGAAGTCCTTGAAAAATTCCATCGTCAGCAGGCTTTTGAGCACATCATCCATAAGAGAACTCCGGGAGATTTACCGCCAAGGCCGCCAAGAGCGCCAAGGTCAGAAAGAAAAGTTATTTAATTAGAAAAGCTTTTATCGTTGTAATTCCAACCCTCTGAATTATTCAGCATCTTGGCGTTCTTGGCGTTCTTGGCGGCCTTGGCGGTAATCCGATCAGATTCCGCGCATGACGGTCGCTTTGGCGACGCGGCCGAGGGCGAGTCCGAAGGCGGCGGTGCGGATCGAGCAGTTGTTGGACTTGCTGAACTTATAGACATCGGCGAAGGCCTTCGACATCACGGTTTTCAGCTCGCCGTTGACCCGCTCGAGTTCCCAGCGGAATTGCTGGATATTCTGCGCCCATTCGAAATAAGAGACGGTCACGCCGCCGGCGTTGCACAGAATGTCGGGGATGACGGGAATACCGCGCTGGTTGAGGATCTCATCGCCATCGGGCAGGGTGGGTTCGTTGGCCCCTTCCGCCACCATCCCGGCCTGCAGCTTTCTCGCGACCTCGGCGGTGATGACGCCGCCGAGCGCGGCGGGGATCAGCACATCGCAGGGGACGCAGAGCAGCTCTTCGTTGCTGAGGAATTTCGTGGTGTAGCCGGTCAGGCCGCGATTCTTGCGGGCATAGTCGATCATCTCGGGAATGTTGAGCCCCTTCCCGTCATAGATGCCGCCGGAGACATCGCCGATGCCGACGATCTTCGCGCCGGCTTCATGGGCGAAGCGCGCGGCGTTGGTGCCGACATTGCCGAAACCCTGGATGACCACGGTCTTGTCCGCGAGGCTCAGTCCGAGCTGCTTGAAATACTCCTCGACCACATAGATCACGCCGCGGCCGGTGGCCTCTTCGCGTCCGAGCGAGCCGAAGACTTCGACCGGCTTGCCCGTGACCACCGCCGGGGAGAATCCGTAATATTTTGAATATTCGTCCATCACCCAGGCCATGGTTTGGCCGGAGGTGTTGACATCGGGGGCGGGAATATCCAGCGAGGGCCCGATGATTTCCTTGATCTCATAGACGAATTTTCGGGTGAGCCGTTCCAGTTCGCGCTGCGAGAGCAGGCCGGGATCGCAGGCGATGCCGCCCTTGGCACCGCCGTAGGGAATATTCACCACCGCGGTTTTCCAGGTCATCAGCGAGGAAAGCGCGCGCACATCATCCTGATCCACGGTGGGGTGATAGCGCAGGCCGCCCTTGAAGGGGCCGCGCGCGTTGTTGTGCTGCACCCGGAACCCGGAGAACGATTGGATCTGGCCGCTGTCCATCTCGACCGCGACCTCGACCTTGACCTCGCGGTCGGGCATCACCAGAACCCGTTCGATGCCCTCGGAGATGCCGAGGATTTCGGTGGCTTTGTGGAGATAGCGGTTGACGGCGTCAAATTTACTCATG
>JAYVQF010000191.1:0-6754 GCA_043777195.1 Thermoanaerobaculia bacterium | reverse complement strand
CGTAGTCGCTGCGGTAGAGTTCGTAAATTTCCTCGGCGATGTGCCAGTAAAAAGTCTCGATGCGCGCCTTGGTGCGGATGTCGAGGATGCCCAGTTCAAAGCGGTGCTGCGATTCCTCGCGAATCTGGCTGATGTCGTGAAAACTCTCAAGGGGATTGCGCCGGAAATGCTTGAGGATGTAGGCGAGGTCTTTGATCAGCTTGTGATCGCCGTCAAACACCGACAGGTCGTAGGTTTCCTTGGTTTTCTCAATCGCCCCGAACACTTCGCCGATCATCACGGCGTGATGGGCGACCACGGCGCGGCCGCTCTCGGAAGAAATATGCGGGTGGGGAACCTTTTCCGCATCGCAGACATCCAGGATATTCCAGACCACATCGTTGGCGTATTCCTGCAGGCCGTAATTGGTGGAGGAATGGAAATCGGTCTTGGAGCCGTCGTAATCCACGCCCAACCCGCCGCCCACATCGAGATATTCCGGTTTAGCGCCGAGCTTGCACAGTTCGGCGTAAAAACGGGTGGCCTCGCGCACCGCCTGCTTGATGTGCTTGATGTTGGGCACCTGCGAGCCGATGTGAAAATGAATCAGCTTGAGGCAATCGAGTCTGCCCTCGGCGCTCAGGTAGTCAACGGCCTCGACAAGTTCGGCGGTGGAGAGGCCGAATTTCGCGGAGGCCCCCGCCGACTCCGCCCATTTGCCGGCCGATTTCGCCTGCAATCTCACGCGGATGCCGATCATCGGTTCGACGCCCATTTCGCGGCCCACTTCGATGATGCGGGTGATTTCTTCCAGCTTCTCCGCGACCAGGATCACTTTTTTTCCCAGCCGCACGCCCATCAGCGCCATGCGGATGAAGCCGCGATCCTTGTATCCGTTGCATACCAGCAGCGCGGCCGGGTTGTCATGCACCGCCAGCGCGGCGGTGAGCTCTGGCTTCGAGCCGGCTTCCAGTCCGTAGTTGTAGGCGCGGCCGGCGTCAACGATCTCTTCAACCACTTCGCGCAACTGGTTGACCTTGATGGGAAAAACGCCGTAATACTGGCCCTGATATTTGTTTTCCGCGATGGCTGCCGCGAAGGCCTCGTTGAGCGCCTGCACCCGGTGGCGCACGATGTCCTGGAAGCGGATCAGCAGCGGGAATTCCAACCCCTCGGCTTTCGCCGCCGCGAGAATTTCCATGATGTCGATCGTCGCACCGCTGTTCTGCAAGGGGGAAATCGCGATATGGCCCCGGTCGTTGATGGAAAAATACCCCTCGCCCCAGCGGTCGATGTTATAAACCGCATTGGCGCTGGCAATGGACCACGCACCGCCGTTGCCGTTACCGTTGCCATTGGGCTGTACCGGCTCGGGTGGACGAGCGACTCCCGCATCCGGCTTGGCTGTTTCTTCAGTCCCGCCTGCGGGGGCGGATGCCGGGGCGAAGTCCACGGCCGGTATCGCGCCATTCGAATTATTTCCGGAGGGCGGGGTCGTCGCCTCCGACACGGAAAACAGCATCCCCTCTCGGGGGAGCGGATCGGGTTTGGTCATCAGCGCAAGCCGCGGCGCGACAATCGTGAATTCACCCCGTTATTTAACTCGGTAAAGTGCGGGAAAGCAATAGCGGATGGCAGATTAGATATTTACCGCCAAGGCCGCCAAGAAGCCAAGCGGGTTGCGTGAGCAATCCGAATCCGAACTGTGATTTCAAAAACTGATTTTATTCATATTGCTATTTTCTTGGCGCGTTGGCGTCTTGGCGGTTAAATTCTGAATGCCTGCTTCAGATCCGCAATCAACTCCGCCGGCTCTTCCATGCCGATGGAGAGGCGGACGAGGCCGTCGCTGATGCCCAGCGCGCGGCGATCCGCCGGTTTATAGGAAACATGGGAGGTCAGCGCGGGCAGCGAGACGAGGGATTCGGTGCCGCCCAGCGAGGGCGCATTGAGAATGATGCGCAGGCGATCGACGGAGGAGGCGGTTTGCTTCAACGATTTCCCGCAGTCGAAGGCGATCAGGGTCCCCGCCCCTTTCATCTGCCTGCGCCAGAGCGCGCGTTGCGGGTAATCACCCAGGCCCGGATATGAAACTGAAACAATTTTTTTATCAGCGCGCAGAAATTTGGCGACGGTCAGCGCCGTTTGCTGCTGGCGCGCCAACCGCGCGGGGAGGGACTGGATCCCTCGCCACAGCAGGTAGGCCGTCATCGGATCCATCGAACCGCCGAGCAATTTGCGCGCATCCCAGAGTGGCGTCATCAGTTTCTTCCTGCCCGACACCACGCCGCCGATCAGATCGCTGTGACCGCCCAACCCCTTGGTCGTCGAGTGCATCACCAGATCAGCGCCCAGCGCCAGGCTGTTCTGCAGCAGCGGCGTGGCAAAAGTCGCATCCACCATGACCAGCATGCCCGCGTTGTGCGCCTTCGCCGCCAGCGCGCGGATATCCACCATCTCCACCAGCGGGTTGACCGGGCTTTCCAGATAGAGCAGTTTGTGCCCGGGGCGGCGCAGCGAGTCGAAATTTCGAAGCAAAAGCGCTGGCGGCGCAAAGTCGGTCTGGATTCCCAAGTGGGGCAGCAGCTTCGTCATCAAGCCCTGCGCGCCGCCATATATCGCGGATTGCGCGAGAATCCGGTCGCCCTGTTTGAGATGGCCCAGCAATGCCGATGAGATTGCCGCCATGCCGCTGGAGAAACAGAGGCTCAGCTCGGCGCCTTCCAGCGCCGCGATCGCCCCTTCCGCCGCCCGCACCGTCGGGTTGGAATAGCGGCTGTAGAAATTGCTGTCCAGCCTGCCCGACTCGGCGATCAGCTCCGCCGTCGAGTCAAACGCATAAGTCGAGGAAAAAACCACCGGCGGCACGATAGGCCGTCCGGCGTTGGGAGGAGCATTCGTTCGTTTCATCAATCACCCTCTGGAAGATTTTGCAATCTAGCGATCAAATTGCGAAGCCGAGTAGCCGACTCGTCGCGGCCCATCGCAACCGCGACTTCGAAGACGCCGGGGGAGACGGGTGTGCCCAGGAGCGCGAGGCGCAGCGGGTGAATGAGCGCGGCGGCTTTGATCCCGGCGCTGTCCGTGAGCGCGCGCAATTTCGCTTCCAGCGCAGCGGCGTCGAAGGGTTCGCAGGCGGAAATTTCGTCCGCGAGCTTTTCCAAGAGCGGTTTGAGTTCGGGGTTGCAATGTTTGGTTAACGCCGCTGCATGCATCGGGAATTCGAGGCTGAAGAAGGGGCGCATGTAATTCACCAGGTCATTCAGGTCGCGTGCGCGGGTGCGCATGAGCGCAAGCGCGGCCTCGTAGCGCGGACCGGCGGCGGCGATGCCCGCTGCGGCGAGGCGCGGGGCCAGGGCTTCGCGCAGGCGTTCGAGCGGCAGTCGGCC
Source organism: Thermoanaerobaculia bacterium (assembly GCA_043777195.1). Lineage (GTDB taxonomy): Bacteria > Acidobacteriota > UBA4820 > JAYVQF01 > JAYVQF01 > JAYVQF01. Next base: position 3,386 of record JAYVQF010000191.1, on the reverse strand, counting down.
GATAAACTGCGCGTTGAGGTGGGCGAGCTTGGCGAGATCGAAAACCGAGGCGGATTTTTTCAGATTATCGAGGGAGAATCCCGCCACCAATTCTTCCGCGGTCAACGCGCCGACCTCTTCACCATAGGACAAACCCAGCTGCGCGAGAAAAGCAAAGAGAGACTCGGGCAGCAGGCCCATGGCTTCGTATTCGGTGACGGCGGTGGCCCCGTGCCGTTTGGACAGACGCTTCTTGTCCGCTCCCAGAATCAGCGGCAGGTGTCCGAAGCGCGGCACCGTTTCGCCCGCCGCCTCATAGAGCAAAATCTGCTTGGGGGTGTTGGAAATATGATCGTCACCGCGCAGCACCAGGGAGATGCGGCTGAAGATATCATCCGACACCACCGAAATCATGTAAACCGGAGTGCCCGGCTTTTCCGCCGTGCCGGCACGCAGCAGGACGAAATCGTCAATCTCGGAATTCTTCACCGCGATGCGGCCATGCACCAGATCGTCCCATGCGGTTTCCCCTTCCGGCACCCGGAAGCGAATGATGAACGGACCGCGCCCGGCGAGCTGCGCCGTGATTTCCGCGCGATTCAAGTCGCGGCAGGCGCCATCATAGCGCCAGGCCTCCGCCCGCCCGCTGGCGGCGCGCCGCTGGTCCAATTCTTCCTTCGTGCAGAAACAGCGATAGGCTTTTTCCGCTTCCAATAATTGCAGCGCCATTTTCCGATGCTCGCCGAAGCGATCCGACTGCGTCAATGGACCTTCATCCCAGGTGATGGAAAGCCATTTCAACCCGTCAAGGATGGCTTGCGTCAGCTCAGGCTTCGAGCGGGCTTCATCGGTGTCCTCGATGCGCAGCACCATTGTGCCATCGAATTTTTTCGCCAGCAACCAATTGACCAGCGCGGTGCGCGCGCCGCCGACATGGAGATAACCCGTGGGGGAAGGGGCGAAACGGACGCGGGGATGTTTCAGGTCGATGGTCATGTAACGATGAGTGGGCGCGGGTCTTAGTCTTGTCGCAGGGGCAGTCCTAAGACCCGCCCCTGCGACAACTGCGAAGAAATCAGTTCGCCGCCGGCATCAATTCCCACCGCTTTCTCGTATCCGGACTCAGCTGTAATTTCGCCAGCCGGGAATTGACCACCACCACCTGCAGGCTGTGCGCGAGCGGCACCGTGGGCACCATGTCGTAGATCCGCTGCTGGGCCTTTTTGTAGAGCGCGGTCCGGGCGGCGAGATCGGGGTTGATTTTTGCGGCGTTGAGATAGCCGTCGGTTTCCGGATCGCGGTAGAAGGAATAGTTCTGCGCCGGTTTGGAATTCGCCGCGGCGGTCGACAACAGCGTGGTGAGGAAATTGTCGGGATCGCCGTTGTCGCCCGACCAGCCGATCAGGTTCATGGTGTGTTCGCCCTTTTGGGTCTTTTGCAGGTAGGTCGTCCAGTCGAAGGTGACCATCTTGGCGCGAATGCCGACCGCCTCAAAATCCTGGCGGATCTGCGCGGCGACTTCGCTGGGGGCGAAGACATAGGGACGCGGCGCGGTCATGTACCAGAATTCGGTGTCGAAGCCATTTGGAAATCCCGCCTCGGCCAGCAGCGCCTTCGCCTTCGCGGGGTCGTGCGGATAGGGTTTGAGCGCCTCGTTGAAGCCCCACATGCTGGGGGGAATCATGGAGGCGGCGTTCTTCCCCATGCCCTGGTAAAAATTCGCGACGATCTTGTCGCGGTCGATGGCGTAGGCGATGGCCTGACGCACCTTCAGGTTGTCGAAGGGTTTTTTGTCCATGTTGATCGCGAGGTAGCAAACATTCAGGCCCGGCTGAGTGAGCACGGTGGCGCCCGGCGCGGCTTTCAGCTTCGCCACCTCGAAGGCGTTGATGCCCTCAAAGCCGTCAATCTGTCCGGCCAGAAACGACTGCGTACGCTGAGAGGCTTCCTTGATGACCGTCCAGATCACGGTCTTGAGCTTTGGCGCGCCGTCCCAATATTCCTCGTTCGCCTGCAGGACAATCCGCTGGCCCGGCTGCCATTCCGCAAATTTATAGGGCCCGGAGCCGACGGGATGGCGGCCGAATTCACGCCCCCACTTCATCACCGCGGTCGGCGAGACGATCTCCGCGAATTGCATGGCGAGATCGGCCAGCAGCGGCGCTTCCGGGTGCTGGAGATGGATCACCACGGTGAGGTCATCGGATTTTTCCACCTTCGCCACGATGTGGTCCATGTCCATGGCGCCCCAATAGCCGAACTGGGTGGTGAGGGCGTGGGCGGGATGCTGGCTGTCCCGCTGCCGTTCGAGCGAAAAAACCACGGCGTCGGCGTTGACCGGCGTGCCGTCGTGAAATTTCACGCCTTCGCGCAGATGAAAGGTGTAGGTTTTGCCATCGGCGGCAATCTCCCAGGATTTCGCCAGCGCCGGTTCCACTTCCGTCGTGCCGACCTTGAAGCGCACCAGCCCGTCGAAAATATTTGCGGCAACATTGAGGGATTCGCCATCGGTCTCCGAGGCGGGGTCGAGGCCCGAGCTGTCGGCGCCGCGCGCCCACACGATGGGGCCGGTGCGCGCCTTATCGGCGTTGACGGCGGCGGCGCCGGATTCTTTTTTTCCCTCGCAGCCGGTAGCAATAAATACAAAAATGCCCAGCGCAAGACCGAGCGCCAGGGGTTGGCCGCCGGCCGGTGAATGGGTGCGGTGTTCTGACATGATGATTTCAGCTCCTCAATTTCAGTTCGGCTGGCCGGGCGCGCCGCTGCCGGGAATCCCGTTGCCCGGAAAGCTGCCTTCAGGCGGGCGCTCGCGGCTGGGAACGGGCGGCGGGATCGGCGGCAACCCGCGTACGCCCTGTGGTTTGATGCCCGCGTCGGGCAGCGGCTCGGTGGCGCAATCCACTTTATTGGGCCAGCAAAGATCCGGTTTGCGCTTTTCGAGTTTCATGCCGCCCAATCGTGACAATGCATTGACCGACGACTTGCGCACCGCGCCATCGCTGGAGAGCGGCGCGGCGATCAGGGCAAGATAGCCCTGCACCGCGGTGGCGAGATCGCCCCGCGCTTCGGCCGCCTGGGCTGCGGTCAGATCAGCCATGCCGTCGGTAGCGGCGCCCTGAATGATTAATGCTGCAGCCGGGGCGGCTGTGGCAGACGCCGGTGTATCAGATGATAGGGAGGCCGGGGCGGAGGAATCATCCGGTGCAGCCTTTTTCGCGGCCGCCCGAGTTTGTTTCTTCGCATTCTTAAGATCCTGCCGGTGCAGCGCGCCCAATTCCTTGAGGGCTTTTTTCGCCCAATCCCCGACATTTCCCTCAGGGGTGAGCGGCCGGCTGAGCGCGGTGAAATAGCGCTCGCGCGCCAGGTTCTCATCACCGCGAAGCACCGCGACACGGGCCGCTCCCAAG
>JAYVQF010000190.1:0-6763 GCA_043777195.1 Thermoanaerobaculia bacterium | reverse complement strand
ACGACACCATCAACCGCGCCGACCTGCGCGACCGGGTGCGCAGCGCCCTGCTCACGGTGAGCAGCGCCAGCGACAAGGTGGTCTTCATTGATTGCAATGATGATGTCGGCTACAACGATCTGATGCAGGTGGTGGATGACCTGCGCCAGGCCGGCGTGGTCACCATCGGGTTCTCGACGGAAACCATAGGCTAGCGGACAAATTCGTTGTGCCTGGAAAGACGCCCGCCGGCAACGGCGGGCGTCTTTTTTTTATTTTCCGGGGTGTGAAAAATAAGCCGCCCAAACGGAACGCCGGGAACCTGTCACTGTGTGGCGGGTTGATGATGGGGTAAGGAGTCCCCCCATGGCCATTTCCACAGGCGGTTCCAGATCCGGCATCAAATCGGAAATCAACATCACTCCCCTCGTTGATGTGGTGCTGGTGCTCCTGATCATCTTCATGGTTGTCACGCCCCTTCTCGGTGACGGCGTCGATGTGCAGATGGCGATGACCGCACAGCCCGCGGTTATTCCGAAGTCGCCAGACAAACCGTGCACCATCACCATCAGCTACACCGGCGATGTGAACTCGGGACAGTTCTGGTTCAAGCAGGAGCAACAGGCGGATATGGCGGCGCTCGATGCGAAACTGACGGAGTTGCGGGAGCGCTCACCGGGCGCGAAGATCCACATCAAGGCGGATCGCCGTCTCAATTTCGGGGGCATCAAGAAAGTCATGAAAGCCTGCAACAGCAAAGGTTTTGATGCCGTCGCCCTTATCACCACGGCGCCGATCGGCCCGTAAAGTTTTTTCCCCTTCCTGACCGGCGCACGAAACGCCCGCCCTCATCCGGCGGGCGTTTTTATTTTACGCTCTTGATCAGCGCGCGCGCCAGAGCCAGATCATCCGGCGTGGTGATTTTCGGATTGGGGTCCCGGGCGGTGACGGGCGTGAGATCGAGCCCCAGTCGTTCCAGGTAAGACGCCTCATCGGTGCCGCCGACGCCGGCCCGCTGCGCCAGGCGGATGGCGCGCGCCAGCAGCGTGGTCGGCGCCGCTTGGGGGGTTTCGGCGACGAACAGCGCCTCGCGGGCGATGGTTTCCCGGATGCGGCCGCCGAGCAGCCGCTTGATCGTCGAGGTGACCGGCCGGCCCAGAACCGCCGGGCCGCGCCGGGCGGCGGCGAGGAACGCCTTGAGATCGCGTGCGCTCAGCAGCGGCCGGGCGCCGTCATGCACCACCGCGAGATCATCGGCGGCGCAATAAGCGAGGCCGTTCAGCGTGGAGTCCGCCCGCTCGGCGCCGCCCGCCGCCAGGATGATCTTCTTTTGCGCCGCGGCGGGCAGAGCTGCAATCATTGCGGCGCCCCGTTTCAGCTGGGCGGATGGCAGAAGCAAAACCACGCGGCCAATCGTCCGTTCAGCGCACAATCTTTTCAGGGGCCAATGCAAAAGGGGAAATCCCCCGAGCGGAAGAAATTGTTTGGGCAGCCGGCCGCCGAAGCGTTTACCGCTTCCGCCCGCGACGAGGATGGCGACGATCACCGGGGAATTATTCCCGTTGCGCAGCTAGTTCAGCGAAACCCGTGAGGGCGGCGGGCAGAACGACGGTGCGCCGTTCGCCTTCCGTGCCCGCGTAACTGAATGCAATATTCATGGGCATGACCCCCAGATCGGGGCAACGCTCCGGCCATTCGACCACCAGGACGCCGCCATCGCTGAGGAATTCTTCCAAGCCCAAATCATCCGCCCGGCCACGGAGCCGGTAGAGATCGGCGTGATGCAGGACCAACCGGCCGCTGCGGTAGGTGTGCAAGTAGATGTAGGTCGGTGAGGCCACTTCAGACGCATCGCCCCCCAATCCGCCTAGCAGACCTCGCGTGAAGGTCGTCTTGCCGGCACCCAGTTCGCCAACCAGGTGAATCAGCTCCCCGCCTCGAAGTTGCGCCCCGATTGCGTACCCCAGCGCTTCCGTCGCTGCGCCATTCGCCAGCGTGATCGGTCCTGCGAGCGGGGGTTTAATTGCATTAAAAACGGTCATCGCTTCTTGGTTACGGCTTTCACGATTTTCTTCCGCGAAGTCACTGCCGGGACCTTGCGTGTTGCGGTCATGGCTTCGCGCAAATCGCGCTGGATGGCGGCGGCCTTTTTCACAAATTCCGCTTCGCCATAGACCCGGGGAATGACCTCATGTGGCCCCGGCTGGTAAATGCCGATGCGATAGCCGTCCGGATCGCCGATTTCAGCCATTTGTCCCGGCCCGTGCGGATGACCCGATTCAAGGATCGCAACGCCCTGATGATGCAGCGTCGCCAGATCCTGCTCCAGCTGGTTGCTGTGCAATACCGGCATCACGCAATTCTTGACCGGCGACCAGCCCGCCCGCAGCGGCACCACCAGAATCCGCATGGCGCCAAAGCGGAATTCCGCGCGATGCGCGCCGTGCGGCCCGGCAATTCCGCCCAGCAGGTCACGGTAAAACTTGCAGGAGCGTTCAAAGTTGGACGCCGCGATTTCCAGGGTCAGAAAGCCTTGCAGCATGGTACGCCTCCGGCTGTGATTATAAACTGCGGCATGAAATTTCAGAACGGCGGGCAGGGCGGCGGCAGGGGCAGACCGCGCCGCAGCAGACGGCGAAACCGGCGCAGGCGACAGACATCGCGCAGCCCGCGCACGCCGCGCAGCAGCGAGCCGTAATGGGTGTGGCCGCGCAGGCGGGGGCGGTGATTGACCGGCTGCTGGGCGATGCGGGCGGAAAAGAGCGTAAAGAGCGCCGGGATAAACCGGTGCGCGCCGTCGAACCAGGGCAGAGGGGGCAGAAATTCCGCGCGCATGGCCTTCAGGCTGCATCCGGTGTCGAGAATCTTTTCGCCGAGCAGGGCGTTGCGTACGCCGTTGCCGATGCGCGAAGCGATGCGTTTCGACCAGGAATCGCGGCGATTGACCCGGATGCCGCAGACCAGATCGTTTTCTGCAAGATGCGCGAGCAGCGCCGCCAGATCGGCCGGATCATTCTGGCCGTCGGCATCCAGCGACACGATGACCGCGCCGCGAGCGACGGTAAAGCCGCTCCACAGTGCCCACGACTGGCCGCGCGGGGCATGATGCGTGACCACCTTGCGGCCGTCCGGGTTTTCCCGCGTCCATTCCCTGAGCCATTCGTTTGTGCCATCGGATGATCCGTCATCCACCACCACAATTTCCGCCGGTCGCCAGCATTCCGGCAATACGGCAATTGCAACCTCAACCTCCGCCAGCAGCGGTGGCAAATTCTCCCGCTCGTCCCGCGCGGGCAATACGACCGATAGCGCCACAGAATTCAAGATTTCACCATTGAGGACACGCCGAACAACAAAGAAAGATGGGATTAACCGCCAAGGCGCCAAGACGCCAAGAAACCAGGAAGCCAGAAGGATCTGAAACCAATTTGGGCAATTCTTGTTCGGTGGCTCTTCACCTTCATTCCTTGGCGTCTTGGCGCCTTGGCGGTAATAATCTGCTATTTAATCGGGCAGCCGGGTTCGGCTGCGCGGTCGGGATCGGTGGTGAGCAGGACGATTTCGCCTGCGGCATTGGTGGCTGCCAGGAGCATGCCTTCGGAGGGGACGCCCATCAATTTCGCGGGCTTGAGGTTGGCGACCACGATGATGCGGCGGCCGACCAGATCCTCCGGCGCGTAGCTTTTGCGAATGCCGGCGACGATCTGCCGCTGCTGGTCGCCCAGATCCACTTGCAGCTTCACCAGCTTGTCCGATTTCTCGACCGCCTCGGCCTTGATGATGACCGCAGTGCGCAATTTCACTTTCAGAAAGTCGTCAATGGTGATGCGAATTTCCTCATCCGGCGGCGGCGCGGTTGCGAGTTCAGCGGCGGGTGGATGCCCCCCCTCGATGAGCGCGGCGCCGCGGGCCAGAGCGGCCCCTTCCGCCATCGAACCGGGGGTGATGGTGGGCAGGGTGATGTCGGCCTGAGCCGGGATGATGATTTTGTTCGGGTCGGTCATGGGGGAATCCTTGGCGATGCGCGCCAGATAATCGGTTTTGTCGATGCGGGGGAAGAGCGCCGGCCCTTTGCGGGTTTGTGTCCCGGCGGAGAGCAGCGGCCAGTGGAACGAACGCAGGTCGGGGCCGTTTATTGAATCCGCATCGGCTGAAATGCCCAGCTGCGCGCGCAATTCATTCATCTTCGAGGGCATGAAGGGCCACAGCGCGGCGGAAAGCCAGGTGATGACATTCAGGCTGTCGCCGAGGATCGCGTCCAGTTCAGCCTGCGCGGCGGGGGCTTCAGAAGTTGAGACAACACGGGCGAGTTTCCACGGCTCCCGTTTTTGCAGCAGCGAACCGATCTCCGGCAACAATTTCCAGACGGCGTCCAGCGCCTCTTTGTAGGCGAAAGCTTCCATCGCGGCGAGGTATTTTTCATGGGCGCCCGTGCACGCCTGCGCAAATTCCGAATTCGCAGCGCTCGCGGGCACGACGCCATCGCGATACTGCGCGGTCATCTGCAAGAGCCGATTGGCGGTGTTACCCAGATCATTGGCGAGGTCGGCGTTGATCCGCTCGATCAGTATCTCGTCGGAATAAGTCCCGTCCTGCCCGAGCGGCACCTCGCGCATCAAAAAATAACGCAGCGCATCGGCGCCGAATTCATCGGCCAGCGCGTCCGCGTCCACAGTGTTGCCCAGCGATTTCGACATCTTCTGGTTGTCTTTCAAAATCCAGCCATGGATGAATTCCCGCTGGGGGAGGGGGAGGTTCGCGGCCTTTAGAAAAGCCGGCCAATAAACGGCGTGGAAGCGGGAGATCTCCTTGCCCAGCAGATGGCAGGTTTCCCCTTCGAGCCAGAACTTTTTGTATTTCACCCGGTCGCCGCCGAAATCCAGCGCTGAAAGATAATTGGTCAGCGCGTCGATCCACACATAAATCGTCTGCGCGTCATCGCCGGGAACCGGAATTCCCCACTTCACCGTGCTACGCGAAATGGAAAGATCTTCCAGCCCGGTGGCGACAAAGGCGGCCACTTCATTCAGCCGGTATTTCGGCTGCACCAGGAAATCAGCGCTGGCGAAGAGTTCCTGCAGCGGTTTTTCATAGCGGGACAGGCGGAAGAAATAATTGCGTTCTTTCGACTTTTCAACGGCATGACCGAACTCCGGGCATTTTCCTGCCTTCAGATCCTTTTCCGGGAAAAACGATTCGCAGTTGGCGCAATAAAATCCCTCGTATTCCTTTTCGTAAATATCATCGGGGTTGTTCGCCTTGATGAGTTCCCACAACTGCTGCACCGCCGCCTTGTGGCGCGCCTCGGTGGTGCGAATGAAATCATCATTGGAGATCAGCAGTTTGGCGAAGAGCGAGCGAAAGGCGCCGGAGTTTTCGTCCACCAGCTGTTGCGGCGTGATCCCCGCCTTCGCCGCTGCCTTTTCGATCTTGCTGCCATGCTCGTCAGTGCCGGTGAGAAAAAGAACTTCGCGGCCGCGCTGCCGCCGGAAGCGCGCCTGCACATCGGCCGCGATGGTGCAATAGGCATGGCCGAGATGCGGCCGCGCATTCACATAGTAGATCGGCGTGGTGATGTAATAAGGGCGGGACATGACGAGGGCCGGCAATTTTAGCGGACAAGCGCCCAAGTCAATATGCAAACGACCGCAATTCCGCAATAATTACCCCCGTCATGCCCTCCACCGGCCAAGCCCTGTCATTCCCCGCTGATCTCAAGATCACCGACGCCCACATCCATGTGCAGCCGTGGCATCAGATGTTGCCGGCGGCGCTGGCGATCATGCAGGGGAAGAATGACTGGGGGATGATGGAGCGGGTGATGGCCGACCCCGGCTACCTCGAAAGCCTCCTCGATGAGGCGGGGCTGGCGCGCGCGGTGCTCATCAACTATGTTGCGCCGCGGGTGATGGGTTTTACCTGGGAGGCGAACAACTGGATCAGCGACTATGTGAAGGGACGCGAAGCCCGTCTGATCGCCTGCGGTTCGATCCATCCCCACCATTGCCCCGAGCCCGCCGCGGAAGTGCGCCGGCTGAAAGATCTCGGCATCCGTCTCATGAAAATCCATCCACCGCATCAACTGGTGCGGGTGGATGATTATCGCCGCGGCCTCATCGCGCAGGCGGCGATCTACGCGGGGTGCGAAGCCGAGGGCATCCCGATCATGGTGCACACCGGCACCTCGGTATTTCCCGGCGCGGATTCATCGCTCTCCGATCCGCTCGCGGTGGACGCCGTCGCGATCGATTTTCCGAAACTGAAAATCATCCTCGCCCATGCCGGCCGGCCGATGCACATGGAGCAGGCGCAATTCCTGGCGCGCCGTCACCCCAATGTCTGGTTCGACATCAGCGGCATTCCCCCCAAGGCGCTGCTCTCGTATCTGCCGCGCATCCTGGAATTCGCTTCCAAGGCGCTGTGGGGCACCGACTGGCCCTCACCCGGCGTCAAGAACATGGGTCATAATTTGAACGATTTCCTGCATGTCATCGCCTCCGAAAGCGCGCGCCAGGCGATTCTCCAGGACAATGCCCTGACGATCTGGCCTGAATGAAACAAGTTCCGTGGCCTTTCTTGAAAATCTGAAACAGCGGGCGCGGCAGCTCAAAGCGGAGGTTTTTGCGCTGTATCTGGCGGCGCGTCATCCGGGAACGCCGTGGTATGCGAAGTTTCTCGTGGCGGGCATCGTGGCGTATGCCCTCAGTCCCATTGACCTGATTCCGGATTTCATCCCGGTGCTCGGCTATCTGGATGATCTCATTCTGCTGCCCATCGGCATCGC
>JAYVQF010000189.1:0-6772 GCA_043777195.1 Thermoanaerobaculia bacterium | reverse complement strand
GGCCTATGTCAAGGTTTATCTACTGAACCGAAACGGTGGAGCCGCTTCAACCAGTGCCTATAACGGCTGCTTCGATGAATGCAAGTTTCAGAGCGGCGTACTCATGCGGTTCGATAACGAGATCAGTGCGGTTACCGCGTTGAGTGAGGTTCCCGGTGCTACCACCGGCGTTGCCACGCTGGCCGCTCGTGGGATGTTCGGCTCACTGCCAAAGCGCCATACTGCTGCCTCAAAGTCTGGAGCGGGATCTGTCTCTGGTCAGAGCAGCGGCGGACACTGCCTGTTCCATAACCGCTACAGCGGGCACTTCTTGGACATCTTGCGTCGGATGCTCACCACGACATCGGCCGGTGACTTCATGGCGTGGACGCCCAACGGCCCATACGATGACGGGAGCGGCGTAGGCCTCGGCTCCTACTTCGACGCGACTTGGCTTGGCGCGGGATGGGACACGGAGAAACTCTACAAGTCAGCGCCCGCGTGGAGCCTGCTCACGATCTATGCCATCGGCGCTCGCGTGAGTTATGGCGGTATCGACTGGATTAGCCAGCACGCAGTAAACATAGGCAACACCCCCGCCCTCGGCAGCCACTGGACGCAGCGAGCCATCGACAGCTACGATCATTCTCGCTATCTGATGGACTTCACTTTCGACGCTCGCATTGACAACTTCAAAGAGATGGCAGTGAAAGAATGTCTCATGCCGATGGCAACGATCTTGTTCATAGACGACACTGGCCAGCTCGATGTGCGAATCCTGCGCGAAGGCGAACTCGGCGGCGAAGGATCGATCCTGCCGCGCGATGTGATGAACGGCGGCAAGCTGGTGTTCGATGTCGCGCCGCTGGAAGAAGTAGTAAACCACATCACCTACCGGTTTGACCACGACCCTCTCGCCACCAACGACATTCAGGGAAGCAAGGTCGGCCCGACTCCGTTCATCACCGAGCGGCCGTTCACTGAGCTGGAGATGGGTGACGAAACCACGCCGTCGCTTATTCGGTTCAAGGAACGCCCGCTGATCTTTGATGTGCGCGGGCTGCGCGGCTTCGGCTCGGTGCAGTATGGACTCGGCCAGTCGTATTACGGCGACCGCACCGCATTCGAGCGTGCGCGGGTGTGGCTCACGCGCCAGCGATTCCGCGTTCCGCACTACGAGTTACGCCTCGCGCTACGCAAAGAGGGTCTAAGCGTTGGAGACTCCATCGATGTAACCAGCGAAGCGATGGTGAACGGGACGCTCGGCGTGATGGGCCGCGTTGCGTCGAAGATGGTTGTCAGAGCGGTCGGCGGCCCCGACTTCAACTCTTGCATGATGTCCGTCTCGCTGGTGGCACACGCCGACCTCCAGGCCATCGCCAACACCGAAGTCGCCGGGGTCATGCCGACGCCCGTTCCCGATCACTGGGCGCTGTTCAAACGGCCGGCACTCAATAGCACGACCAACACCGCCTTCGAGCGAATCTCAATCGGCTACCGCAAGGCGCGTGTTTATGTTCGCGGCTTTGCAAACATCGCCTCGCTGATTCTCAAGTACAACGGACAGCCGCCACCGGTGGCTCCAGTGAATGGAGCGGCACCAGAGATCCCTGATTACATGATGACCCGCGCCTATGGTTGCCCGAAGCTGGTGCTTGCCACCGACCTTGATGCAGTGTTTTACACGGTAGCATCCGAGGGTCAGATCGGCACGATCAAGAGTCTTAACCCGTGGGCACCGACTACCTCCTACGCGCTCGGGAAGATCGTACTCAACGGATTTGACGGACTGTTTTATATTTCACTGATCGGCGTATTGAATACTGGCAAGCGCCCTGATTTGTTCACCGGAACTTTTTGGGCGCTGTTCCCCGACAAGAGCGAGTATCAAGTCGTTGCGGAGCTACGCGCACCGTTGGCCGAGGAAAACATCATGTTCTCCAGCGGCAACAACACGCAGATACTCGCCAACGGTAACTCCACTGCTGCGACAAAAAACCAGTTGATGTTCGTGAGGATTTGCTATGTCAACGACGACTGGCAAGAAGGGCCGCTCTCGGATTGCCGCGTGGTGTCAGGCGCAAACTTCTCCGACGACCTTGGCGACCGCATGTATCGCGGGAAAATAATGCAGACCATCACCGACAGCAGCGGACAGACTCGCACGACATGGGGATGGGGAGGACACTGAGATGGGAATACTCGGCAGCTCCAATGTAACCCCCGTAACCCTGTCCGCGCTGAAACTCCAGCCGGGTCTGGAGGGCATGCTCACTTCTGAATCAATCACGATGGCCGAGCTGCTGTTGCGGGGGCTTGGTCAGATCGCTCCGGTAATGATCAGGCCAAACGGCACCGTCTATTCGGGAACTGCAATGGTGATTGCCGCGAGGCGAATGGGATGGGACACCATCGACTGCATCATCACAAGTAACGATCTGGTGAAGGGCGGCGGCAGCGGCGACTTTGTGAACGAAGAAGGCGCGAGCCTTCAGTCTATACGGTCGATGCTGACTTACGGCTTTCCAATCGGCCCGGCAGGCGGCGCTCTCACTGGCTCGTACCCGAATCCTCAACTGGCCCCGGCACCGGGATCGGGATTTTCGTTCGACTATCTTTTCGTTTACGAAGTGGTCGGCACGGCGATTGATTACGGCCAGATTGGCGTGGCGTCTCTCGGGACAGACTACAATTACGGGGGAATATCATGAGTACCGAAGTAAAGTTTCGACGCGGCACCACCGCCCAACACACCAGCTTCACCGGAGCGGATGGTGAGATGACCGTCGATCAAACCAAGAAGGTCGTCGTAATTCACGATGCGGTCACCGCGGGCGGGTTCCCCGGTATGCGCGGAGACACCAAGCTCAACAATATCCCGCTCGCCAACGGCCCGATCAACCTCAACGGCCAGCTCGCCGTGAACGGGGCGACGCCGGTTTCGCCGACCGACTTGACGACCAAGTCTTATGTTGATGCGGCTGCGGTGGGGCTGGATATCAAGTCGAGCGTGCGAGCCATCGCCACATCCAACATCACACTCTCGGGCGTGCAAGTCATCGACGGCGTGGCCGTGATCGTCGGCAACCGGGTGCTGGCGGTGGGACAGACGGCCGGAGCGAGCAACGGGATTTATGTAGTAGCGGCCGGCGCGTGGGCGCGGTCATCGGATGCGAACACCTCGGCACAGGTCACCTCCGGGATGTTCACATTCGTCAGCGAAGGCACGGCCAATGCCTCCACGGGCTGGGTGCTGGTTACGCCTGATCCCATCGTACTCGACACAACCTCACTTTCGTTCACTCAGTTTACTGGATTGGGTGAAGTCATCGCAGGCGCGGGCCTGACCAAGACCGGCAACACGATTGATGTGATTGCAAATGCTGACGGCTCCATAGTCGTCAACCCGGATGACCTCAAGGTCGGCGTTCTGGCCACTGACGCGCAGCACGGCAATCGCGGCGGCGGCACCGTCCACGCCGCAGTAATCGCCAGCGGCGCGGCTGGGTTCATGACTGGCGCGGACAAGGCCAAGCTCGACGGAGTATCAGCGGGCGCAGCGGTTTCGGCCGTGACGGCAACCTCCCCGGTGGCATCGAGCGGCGGAGCAGCTCCGAACATCACGCTACTCGACGGTACGGTAACGGATGTGAAGATAGCGGCAGCCAACAAAGACGGCGCCGCAGCCACGCCTTCGATGCGCACGCTGGGCTCTGGCGCAGCACAGGCGATGCCGGGCAATGCTTCACCCAACGCGCATGCGGGAACTCACTATCCCGGCCCGGGCGGCACGAACACTGACCCGATCCCGGCCGCGTCATCGACGCAGACCGGGCTGATGCTGGCCGCAGACAAAGCAAAGCTGGACGGATACCCGGCCGCGCCAGGTCTGCGACAGACAGTTGAAGGCTCTGGCGCAGGTGCAACCGCGTCGAATATTTTTACGAATTTAATGAATCTGGCGATCACCACGGTCGCGGGCAGCAAGTTGATCGTTGACTTTTCTGCGGGTTTCAGGAATGCCGCAACCATCGCTACAACCGTGCTTCTCCGCGTTCGCGTGGATGGGTTGTTAATTAATGGAACGGTTGCCGGTCAGGGTGTCGCAACGGTTCTCGCGGCTGGCATAGATAGTCCGGGCAACGCTTCCCTCGCGCTGGAACTCACCGGCCTTGCGGCGGGCGCACATACGGTTAATGTGGACTGGAAAACCTTTGTCGCCACAACGCAGAGCGTGATCTGTCAACCCACCGTCGCCCCCGACCAAGATCACTGCCACCTGCGCCTGATGGAAGTCACGGTATAATAACTTCGCGGGATAGTGAAATGGTATCACGCTGCGCTCATGCCGCAGAGATTGTGGGTTCGATTCCCGCCCCCGCATCCAATCTGTATAATGCCATCAAGCCGGGGGGCACACCAACCTCCTTTCCTGAAACCAAGCTGACAGACACCCCCCGGCGCTGCTACAATGCCCCTGTGTCAGACGCGAAATTAGAGTTCCTGCGGCTCGGGATCACCGAGGTCATCCTCGACCCGGCCAACGCACGGAAGCACGACGCCAGGTCGATTGAAGCCATCAAGGGCTCACTCGCGGCCTTCGGCCAGCAGACGCCCATCGTGGTCGATCTGAACAACATCGTGGTGAAGGGCAACGGCACCGTGGTCGCCGCCCGCGAGTTGGACTGGAAAACCATCGCCGCCGTCCGAACCGATCTCACGGGTGCCCGCCGCGTCGCTTACGCCATCGCCGACAACCGCACGGCCGAGCTTGCTGAGTGGGATCGCGCCGCCCTCAAGGATTTGCTACAGTCCATCGACACCGGCGAACTCGACATGAACAGCACCGGCTTCGACGAACGCGAGCTGGAAATCATGATGACCGCCAACGCCGACCTTCCGGCCGGGAAGGAGTGGGG
Organism: Thermoanaerobaculia bacterium; assembly: GCA_043777195.1. Taxonomy (GTDB): domain Bacteria; phylum Acidobacteriota; class UBA4820; order JAYVQF01; family JAYVQF01; genus JAYVQF01. The sequence continues at coordinate 1,874 of JAYVQF010000189.1, read as the reverse complement.
CGGAATGCCCGAGTTCCACCAGCCAGATCAGCGTGCGTTCCGGCAAATCATCGTCAACTTCAAAACCGAAGAAGATGCGCAGGATTTCGCACAGATCATCGGGCAGAAGCTGAGCGAAAAAACCCGATCGATCTGGCACCCCGAAGCCGAAATCGAACACACCACCGACAAAGCCTACAAGGCCGAATGAACCCTCAGTTCCCTCTGTATATCGTCTCGAAGGGGCGTGCAGACTCCAGGATGACCAGCAAAACCTTGGAGGGGATGGGCGTCCCATACCGAATCATAGTGGAGCCGCAAGAGGTCGATGCTTACGCCGCGGTGATCGACCGCTCGAAGATCCTCCCGCTCGACATGGGCTACAAGGATAAGTACGACACCTTCGACGATCTCGGCACCAGCAAAAGCACCGGCCCCGGCCCGGCTCGCAACTTTGCGTGGGATCATTCCATTTCCGAAGGCCACGCATGGCATTGGGTGATGGACGACAACATCCGTTACTTCTACCGGCTGAACCGAAACTCCAAAATCCCCTGCGCGGACGGAACGCCGTTCAAGGTGATGGAGGACTGGTGCCTGCGGTACAAGAACATCGCGATGGCCGGCCCGAACTACCATATGTTCGCCCCGCGCAAGACCGGGATGCCGAAGCCGTATGTATTGAACACCCGAATCTATAGCTGCAACCTGATCCGCAACGATGTTCCGTTTCGCTGGCGTGGGAGATACAACGAGGACACCGACCTGTCTCTGCGGATGCTCAAGAAGGGATGGGCGACGGTGCAGTTTTATGTATTCCTGCAAGGGAAGGTCAACACGCAAACGGTCAAGGGCGGCTGCACCGAGGAGTTCTACTCGAAAGAGGGAACGATGCCGAAGTCTCGCATGCAGATCGCCATGCACCCGGATGTATCGCGGCTCAAGTGGCGCTTCGGGCGCTGGCATCACATCGTCAATTACCGGCCGTTCCACGCCAACCCGCTCATGCTGCGAGACGATTTCGTGGTGCCTGACGGCCCGGACGAGTACGGCCTCAGACTCGAACAGCATGAAGGCGTGGACGAACTTCGCAGCCGGTTCCGTCCGCAAATCCGCGCGTAGCTCCGTGGACTTCATCGCCATCCCAAGTCGCGGCCGGTCTGACCGAAAGATCACCGCAGACCTGTTCCCGGACGACCCTCACGGCATCTATGTAGAGCCGCAGGAAGTCGCCGCATACAGAGCGAAGTTTCCAGATACCACCGTGTCGCTCGACCAGAGCAACAGAGGTATCGCCTACTCCAGGAACTTCATCAACGACGACCTGCGCCGTCGCGGTATTCGCAGCGCGTGGGTGATCGACGACGACATGAACAACTTCGTGGCGTGGCGCGGCGGAAAGCGCGTCCGCGTCGAGCCGCGCGAGGCGTTGGAGGCGGCCGAGTCCGAGTTTCGCCGAGCCGGTGTCGCCATCGGCAGCCTCCAATACAACACATGGATGCGAACCGACGAACCGCCGTCGCTCAATACATCGTGCTGCACTTGCGTTTGGCTCGATCTTAGCGCGCTGGCGGCGATTCGCTATGACGAAGGAATGGCCCGCTTTTCAGACACCGACTTTACGCTGATGGCGCTTCGCTCCAGGCTCAAATCAATGCGCCTGAATAACATCGCCTTCGCAGCAAAACCTGTTGGGAAAAACAGCGGCGGCTGCGAAGACCTCTATACAAACCAGAGCAAGGCGTTCGAGTCAGCGTGCCGCATTTTGCAGAAGCACGGCGCGGGCATAATCCGCATCATCGGCGTCCAAGAAAATGACATAAAAATCCGCGTGAACTGGGGCAGATTCAAACGGCTTAGCCCCATGCCCAGCCCTACGCCCCAGCCCCCTAAAA
>JAYVQF010000188.1:0-6775 GCA_043777195.1 Thermoanaerobaculia bacterium | reverse complement strand
GCCGCTGGGGGTCACGCTGGCCACGAAAAGTATTTACGAGGCGTTTCTTCACGATGAGAAATCCCGCGCCTTTTTGCACGGCCATTCCTTCACCGGATCGCCGCTCGCCTGCGCCGCCGCCCTCACGAGTTGGGAAATTCTTCAGCGGGCCGAAACCCAGGCGCGGATCAAAGCCATCGCCGTGCAAACGGCCGGGCATTTAGCGGAGCTGGCCCGGCATCGCGCCGTCACCGTGACACGCCAGCTCGGCACTGTCGGCGTGATTGAACTCAAGCTCCCGCCCGGTGAAAAGCCGGGTTATTTCTCCACCCTCGCGCCGCGCCTGCGCGCCGGCGCCCTGGCCCGCGGCGTGCTGCTGCGCCCGCTGGGGAATGTCCTCTACGCGGTGCCCCCTTACTGCGTGCGGGACGAAGAACTCGCCATGATTTACCGCGTGATGGCGGAACTCGCGGAAGAAACCCTGTAGCGCGGGCGCGCTGGCGGAAGCGCCGAGGTGAACGGGCCGGCTGGCGGTTGCAGCGGCCGCCGTTCGGGGTTATCATCAGGGCATGCAGCCCGGTTCCAGATTGTTTCTTGGCGCACTGTCCGCGTTCGCGCTGATCCTGGCGCTGCCGGTGCCGGCGCAGGAAGTCGCCGTGCCGCCCCTGATGGAATTTCTCGGCCGCGCGCCGGTGGCGGTGCGCGCGCGCTGCGATGGGCCGGATGCGGAATTTCGTTTCTCGCTGCTTGAAACCCTGAAGGGTGAGGTGGGCGCAAAAGCTTTCCAGATCCGGGTGCGCGAGGCGAATCTGTCGCACAATCCCGACGCCGCCGATGTGGACATCGAGCCGGGCGTGGAATATCTGCTGTTTCTTAAACCGCTGCGCAAAGCCGGCGGCGACGGCCTGCCGGTTTTCGTCCTGTTTTCCGCCACCCGCGGCGCCATCGCGCTGCGGGGCGCGGAGGGCGCGGCGCTGGCCTTGACGGCGAAGTCCCTGGCGGTGCTCAATCAAGTTCCGGTCGAGACGCGCGAAGCGGCCATCCGCGAACGGTTTCTCGCCCTCGCGGTCGATGTGAGCCGGCTCACGCTGCCCCAGGGATTCGAGCTGATCGAACTGGCGCGGGTCATCGACCGTTTCGCGATGGGGACGGCCGAGATGGCAAGGCCGCTGCTGGCGCTGAGCGGCCATGCGCCGCCACCGCTCGCCGGCGCTATTCTGCGCGTCCTGACCCAGATCGCCGGCGATTCCTGTCTGGGTGCGAATGATCTCGGGCTGCTCACCGAGCTGGCCCTGCGCGACTCGCTGGCGCCGGAACTTCCCCTGCGCACCCAGGCGGTCGCCACGATGCGTTTGCTGCCGGATGCGCGCGCCAGCGCCCGGCTGGAAATCATGGGAAGCGATGATCCCGACCAGGCGATCCGGCTGGCCGCACAGAGCGCGCTGCTCGATCGCAGCCAGCGGCGGGTGCCCGCGTGGGCGCTCAGCGTGAAAGCGGAGTAGCGGCCGGAAAACCGGCGACCGTTCGTCCGCGCTCGCTACAATCGCGGCGATGTCCGGCACGATACTCATTGCGGGCGGCGGACCGGCCGGGGCGCTGCTGGCGCTGAAGCTGGCGCGCGGCGGTGCGGCGGTGACCCTTTTGGAATCCGGGACCGGCGGCGGTGGAAAATTATGCGGCGAATTCCTGAGCGGCGAGGCGGCGCGCTGGTTGCAGGAAGCAGGACTGGGAAATTTGTGGGACGATCTGGGCGGTGCACCGCTGAATGCCGTGGCATTGCACCGTTTTGCGGCCTCCGCTTCCGCCGCGCAGGCGCCGCTTCCTGCGCCGGCGCGCGGCGTGTCGCGCACCCGGCTTGATCCCGCGCTGCGGGCTGCGGCGGCGGCTGCGGGGGCGCGCGTGGTGACGGGAGCGCGCGTCACGGGCGCGGCGGGAAGGCCGGGCGCGTGGCGCGTGCGGCTGGCCGGTGAACAAGCGGAATTTTCTGCGGCCGTGCTCGTTGCCGCTGACGGGCGGCGTGCGGCGCTGGCGCGGCCCCTCGCCATCGCCCCGCGTCATTTCGCCATGCAATTTCATTTTCGGCAAAGCGTCACCGACGACGCCACTCATCTCCATTTTTTCCCCGGCGGCTATTGCGGGGTTAACGCCATTGAGGGCGGCGCAGGCAACTGCTGCTTCCTGTTGCCGCCCGCGCAGCTCGCCGCCGCCCGGGAAGATCCTCTTGGCTGGCTGCGCGCGCGGCTCGGCCCCGGCTTTCTTGCCGGGGCGGAAGAAATTCCGGCCACCCGCCACGCCACCGGACCTTTGGAATTCGGCCGCTGGCGCAATTATCCCCCGGGAATTTTTTCCCTCGGCGACGCCGCCGTGGCGATTGATCCGTTTTGCGGCGACGGCATGGCGATGGCGATGGAGGCGGCGCTCTTGGCGGCGCCCGGCATTGCGCAGGCGGCGGAAAGCCCTCCCGGCGCGCCCGCGCTGGCCCTGAAGCTTCGTGAGCGGCTCCGCGCTCGCTTCGCCCGGCGCCTGCGCACTGCAAGCCTCCTGCGCCGGGCGGCGCTTCATCCCGCGCTGGGCCGTTTCGCCACCGCGCTGCTCACGCGCCATCCCGGCTGGCTGTCCGCGCTCGCCGCGCGCACGCGCTTCACACCCGAGAGCGCCGTATGAAAAAAGCATGGCGTTATCTGCGCAGCCGGGCGATTCGCCTTTATATCAAAGCGCGGCGCAGTCATGGCACCCCGCATGAAATCGCGGGGGGGCTGGCGGTCGGGGTATTTATCGGCTGCCTGCCCTACCCCGGCCATATCATCACCGCGGTTTTGCTGGCGTGGCTTTTGCGAGTCAAAAAAATTCCGGCCGTGATTGGCACATGTGTGCCGCCGCCGCTGTGGATACCGCTCGGGATGGCCTACCGCTGGCTGGGGGGGATCCTTGCGCGCGTGATCCCGGAGTCCTGGCTGGTGATCGAAAATTATGAAAAACCGGAGCCGCCCTACAGCCGCGTGGATCGCGCCTCCATCTTGCTGCACAATCACTTCGCCGGCATCGTCGAATTTTTAATGGGCGCCGCGATCATCGCCGGAGCCATCGCGCTGGTGGTTTATTTTCTTTTCAAACCGGTGGTGGCCCGCTATCAGAAGATGCGCGCCGCAAAAAAAGCGAAAGCGCATGCATGAAGAAGAAGATTTAACCGCCAAGACCGCCAAATGCGCCAAGGTCAAGAAAGACTCCGGGATTAAGCCGGAACCTCTTCTTCTTCCCTTGGCGCTTTTGGCGGCCTTGGCGGTTATAGTCTGAAGATTTGCATCGGATTACCGGCGGCCCGGAGGTTCGGGCGCCCAGCCCGGTTCGAAGCCGCGTCCCTGTTCGCGCCGGTCGATGGCGCGGGGGTTGCGATAAATGGGGGGCGGCAGCACGCCCAGCTTGATCAGCGTGTCGCGATATTCATAGCGGATGCGCAGTCTAGCGAAGGCGCGGGATTCGAGTTCCAGTCTCACATTCTCGACCGGGTGCGCCATGTCGCGGCCGATGCCGGTGGCCGCATACGCGTCATCGGGCTGGGGACGCGAATCAGATTTCGGCGCGGCATCCCGGCGTTTTTCTTCGCCGTGCGCTGAACCCTCGGCGGATGGCGCGGCCGCGGCGGGTGCTTGGGCGGCACCGTCACCGGCACTGTGATTGCTGCCGATCGTGCCGTTCGCAGAACCTGAAAGATCGCGTTCGTCCTCCATCACCCGGGGAGGGGGCGGAATGAATTTTTCATAGTAGGCAACCGCCTCGATGTTGCCGAGATTGCGGGTGTCGCCCAGCCACGCGCCGTAGGAGGATGTCTCGCGCGTGAAATAAAAAGCGCGGGCGCGGCTCTCCGCCACCTGCCAGCCGGCGATATCCGCCGATTCCCAGGGGTCGAGGATCCATTTGCGCGATTGCTCCGGAGCGGAATGGCGCGCGTCAATGGTGTTAAGTCCGTCCACCGCCAGCGCCACGGCCACGCGCCGGCCCGAGGTGTTGGTGATGCGCAGGGCATATTCGCGCCCGTTCTGCGCTTCAATATAGCGCTGCCCGCGCGCGGCGTATTCGGCCAGCGGCCGGCCATTCACGATGACCTCCAGCCGCAATCCGGGCGAGTCGGCGGCATGCAGGAACGGGGTGGCGAGGCTGGCCAGGCCGGCGGCCAGAATTGCGAAACGCAGAGGATAGCGGGGGGCGGTTTTGAGCATGGGAAGACTCCTTCGTCGGTGGATCAAACCCCCGGCAGCAGGTTCGGTTCCCGCCCCCCTTAGAATTTCTCCCGCCCGCCCCCGTAGCTCAGATGGATAGAGCAGCGGTTTCCTAAACCGTTTGTCGTCGGTTCGACTCCGGCCGGGGGCACCAGCCGAGCTAGCTCGGCTGCCACCACGGGTGATGCTTTTCAAATTTGCACGGCAAATTAGATTGCGCCGCGGCTGGTTTGTCTTTTCGGGGGCTCCGCCCCCTCCGGCGGGGATTTTGCTTCGCAAAATCCGCCTACCCCTACACGGATGCCATATACCCCAACTTCGTTGGGGCCCCTGGGCATCCGGCCGGCTGCGCCGGCTTGGCGGATTTAAGAATCCACTGCGTGACATTGTGCACGGTCGCGATTGCCGCGCTGTTCAATAATTGCCGCCCGGGAATTATTTCTGCTTTTCGGCAAATGAAATCACGCCGCGGCTGGTATTACGAAAGATTCCGCACGCTCTCACGTCCGGCCTGCGGCGGGGGCTGGGCGGACGAATGGCATGAAAGGCCCCCTGAAACCTGATCCTGGATCGCTCATAGAGACTGCCGTCCTTTGACAGTCAAATACTGCGAGACTAGGGACGCTGCCAGCTTTTCGTTGTCGAGCAGTCCGAGCGCCACGCCCTGGCGCTGGAGGGCTTTTTGTAATTCGAGGAGCCGCCGCCAGCTGATATGGCCCGCGAATTGTTCGTATAACCCGGCCTGATTTTCAGCCGGGTGACTGAACAGGGGCTGGGCACCCAGAGGGCGCAGCATGTTCACGAGGACGAGATGCTGGCGGCGCACCAGTTCGAGATTGCGGCGGAAGGATTCCGAAAGCAGGGGGTCGTCAATGTCGGTGAGGATGACAAGCAACGCGCGGCGGCGCAGGCGCAGGCGGATGAAGGTGAAGAGTTCGTCATAGGCGGGATTGACCCGGCGCGGCTGCAACGCATACAGCGCATTGAGCAGGCTTTGATAATGCGCCTTGCCGTTTTTGGCGCGCACGAAGGAATGCACCCGGTCGCTGAAGGTGATGAGGCCGAAGTTGTCGCCCTGCCGCTGCGCCGCGACGCCGAGCATGAGCGCGGCGGTGATGAAGCGTTCCAGGACGCTGGCCTCGCCGTGCGGCAGCTGGCCCGCATCGTCCCCCTCGCGCGGCGGCCGGCGGGCGCTCAGCCGGGAGGTGTCAATCACCACATAGACTTCCTGGGTTCTTTCGACCTGGAACAATTTGGTGACCGGCGTGCCGCGCTTGGCGGTGGCCTTCCAGTGGATGTCTTGGATGTCGTCGCCGGGAATGAATTCGCGCAGTTTCTCGAAGTCGCGCCCTTTGCCCACCTGGCGGCGACGATGCACGCCCAGTCCGCCGCGGTTGAGAAAAAGTGCGGGGTTGCGCCGGCGCTCGGCGGAGAGATTGGGATAGACATGAATCTCGCCTTGCGCCGGCAGCGCCGCGCGCGCCGCGAACCAGCCCAGCGGCGAAGCCAGCTCGACATGCACGGCGTCGAGCTTGAAGACGCCGCGCTGCTCAGGCGTGGTGTGCCATACAAAGCGCGATCGAGGCTGGCCTGCGGGAAGCAAGGCGTCCAGAGTCTCTTCGGGAGAATCGAACTCCTTCGGCAGCGCCAGCCCCATGCGCAGGCGGCGAAGTTTCAAAGAAGGATTTTCAATGCGCAGTTCAATCTCCCCTTGCCGGTCAATCGCCAGGCGTTCCACCGGCTTGAGACCCGCTTGCAATCCGCGCAACCGCCGCCGCGCCACCGAAGCATCAACCATCGCAAGGACGAGCAAAGCCAGGAGCCCCAGCCACGCCGCCGCGGCAAAGTTCTCCTGACCGGCGAGCGTCAACAGCGGCAGCGCCGCCAGCACGGCGACCCAGAGCAAGGGGGTGCGGGGGACGATGGACATCAGAAATTCGGAGAGGAATAAACCGCTAAATACACAAAACACTCGAAAGGAAGCGGGTGGTTATTCTTTCCCTCGCCTGCCTTCTTCTCTGTTTTGGCGTCTTTCGCGAATTTCGCGGTTTTCTTATTCTGCATCTTCATCATCTCCATCATCTGGGTACCGGAACTTCGGCCAGAAGTTTTTGGACGACCTCGGCCGTCGTCAGCCCTTCGATTTCATATTCGGGGCGCAGGGTGATGCGGTGTTCAAGAACCGCGGGCGCCATCGCCTTCACATCGTCGGGGGTCATGAAATCGCGGCCGCCCACCGCCGCTGCGGCGCGCGCGGAAAGCAGCAGGGACTGCGTGGCGCGTGGACCGCCGCCGGCCAGCACGCTTTCATGCTCGCGGCTGCGGCGTACCAGATCCACCACATAGGCCACCAGTTCGGCGCGTACCATCACCGCATTCAAAAGTGCGCGCAGTGCCGGCATGCTGCCCGGCGCCAGCACCGCCTGCACCGCCCCGCCCGCCAGCGCCGCTTCCGGCGAGTCGTCGCCCAGCATGCGCTGCGCCAGTTGATATTCCTCGTCCCGGCCGGGGGGCGACATGCTGATTTTCATCATGAAGCGGTCTTTCTGCGCCTCGGGCAGCGGATAAGTGCCTTCGAA
>JAYVQF010000187.1:0-6800 GCA_043777195.1 Thermoanaerobaculia bacterium | reverse complement strand
GCACCACGCCCGCGAACCAGGCGGAGTTGATCCGTGAACTGAGGCGCCGCTCGCCGCACGGGCTGCATGTCTGCTATGAAGCCGGACCCACGGGATACGCGTTGCAGCGCCGCTTTGCGAAGCAGCAGATCCGCTGCGATGTGATCGCGCCGTCGCTGATTCCCATCAAGCCCGGGGAGCGGGTGAAGACCGACAAGCGCGACGCGATCAAACTGGCGGAGCTTTTACGCGATGGACAGCTCGCCAAGAACGTGGTGCACCCGCCGGATGAAGCGGAGGAGGCGATGCGCGATCTGTGCCGCGCCCGCGCCGCGTGCAGCCGCGATCAGCTGCGCGCGCGCCACCGGGTGCACAAGTTATTGCTGCGCCGCGGCGAAGTGTACCGGGAGGGCAGGAACTGGACGCAAAAACACCGCGTGTGGCTGGGCAGCATGCGCTTTGACGCGCTGACCCAGATGGTCATGGATGATCTGCTGCTGGCGCTTGACCAGCTTGCGGCGCGGATCGAATCATTCGACGAAAAGATCGCGGCGGTGGCCCAGGAAGAGCGCTGGAAGAATGCGGCGGCACAGCTACGTTGTTTCCGCGGCATCGACACGCTCAGCGCCATGACGGTTTTGAGCGAAGCGCACGACATCCGGCGTTTTGCTACTGCGGAAAAATTTGCGGCCTACGCCGGGCTGATCCCGTCGGAAGCCAGCAGCGGCCCTCGGGTCAGACGCGGCGATATTTTTGGCGGCAACAAGCATCTGCGGCGGATCCTGGTGGAAGCCGCGTGGCACTACCGCCATCCGGCGCGCATCGGCCAACCCCTGGCGGCGCGGCGCAAAGGCCAGCCCGGGCCGGTGATCGCACGCGCGGATCGCATGATGCAGCAGGGCAAGCGGCGCTTTGATCGCATGGAGGAAAAAGGCAAAGCGAAGAACAAAATCGTGTGCGCGGTGGCCCGCATGCTCAGCGGCGCGCTGTGGGCGGTGCTGCAGGAAAAAAAAAGGCAAATTCAATGACTTCCCCGTTTCCATTCCGCTTCTTGAGAAAAAGAAAAGAGCCGGCGAAATACATCCCGACAAGCAAAACCCATTCATCCGCTCACCCATGAAAATCCCCGGAAACAAACCAGGAGAACCCAAGACCGGCACCCGGCGAGATGCGGGTTGCGGACGCAAATCCAAGAGCGCGTCCGCCCCTTGCGGTAAACCGCTTCATCGCGGCCACCCCGCGCCCGTAGACTGCGCAACCTGACGACGAAACATCGTAATGCGGCCCTGCGCGCAAGCGTACCCCGCGAATATCAGAATGACGATCGTCGCCGCGTCCGCACCCGCTTCTAGCTCCGCGCCAGTCAATCAAACCAGAAACCCCTGAAGCCCCCCGCCATCTTGCGTACTTGACAGGTCACTCCATATCAGGGGCGGTGGAGCCGACGCTTTACATTTATCTCATCCATTCGATCCTCAGTATTCATGCTGCTTATTCGACAGGGTGGGAATTAGCCCTTATATCCCCAGCCCTAAGCCCTGAGTGCTCGCCCCGCATCACCGAAAATCCCCGCCATGCACGATGTCCTCGTCTGGCTCCCCGCGCTCCCCGGCATTCTGCTCGCGCTTTTTCTGCCGCGCTGGCGGACGGCGAGCCTGACCCTTTTCGGCGCGCTGACGGCCACGCTGGCGCTGGGAATTTATGCGTCCACGCGCGAGAATGCAATGATCGGACCGGTGATCGCGCTGATGGCGGGCGGGTTTCTGCTCTGCGCGCTGCTGGCGCGGCTGCTGCCGCGGTTATTGCTGCTGCTCTTCATTCCCCTCGCCACGCTGCTCGCGCTGGGCCCGGCACTGCTCCTGAGTGCGTGGCCGAAAATGATGGCGGCAATCGCGCTGGGAACTTTCGCCCTGGTGTTGACGATTTTCGGGGTGATCTTTCGCGGCCTCGGCGTGCGCATTCTCTGGGCGCTGCCGGGCGCCGCGCTGGCGGCGGGGCTGCACGGACTCACCCACCCGCCGCTGTTGCTCCTCCTGTTTTTCGGGCTGCTGCTCGCGAATTGGCTGACCGGACGGCCTGGCACGGAAGCACCGCCGCTGTGGGGCACGGTGCTGCGCGGCGGTTTTCTGGGCGGATTGCTCTGGGGCGGCCTGCTCTTCACGGTCTTGCTTTTAATTCCTGAACTTCCGCCGGCGGGCAATTGCCTGTCCGAGTCCGCGCCGCCATCTGCCGCATCTGCCCCGCTGACCGCACAAGCTTCGGCGCCCGCGCCAAATCCAGCGCCGCCATCACCCGCCGCCTGCCGTCAGCAAGCGCTGCAGCAAAAATTTCCCGCGGGCGGCATCGTCTGGCCGCTACCCAGCGAAGCGATCACCTGGGGCACGGCGGCGTGGAAGGAATTCCCGCGGGTTGACAATCTCGATGCGTTATATCTCGGCCTCGCCACGCAGGCGCCGGCAAAAATCGCCGCCACCGATCCGCTGCGCGGCGCCTGGAGTCTCAACGGCGTCATCGAAAAAAGTCGCCTGAACAAAGAGGCCGGGGAGATTGCAAAGCTGACGACGGCGCAAACCGCGATCAGCACCGCACTGCGCGACAATCTCAAAATGTTACGAACCGGCGAAAGCGAGGGGGCGCTGGCAGCGGCGATCCACAATCGGCAGATCGCGCACGGCTGCGACGGCGACAGCTTCCCCCCCATCGTGGCTTCGGGCGAGCATGCGCTCGATTTTCATTACATGGCCAACGACGGAAAGTTTGCCGAGGGCGATCTCGTCGTGATCGACATCGGTTGCTACGCGAATCATTACGCCTCCGATTTCACCCGCACGCTGCCCGTGGGCGGAAAATTCTCCCCGCACCAGCGCGAACTTTATACGGCGGTGTATGACGCCCAACAGGCGGCGGCGAAAGCCTGCAAGCCGGGGGTGTTCATGTACGATGAGTCCCGTCCCCGGGTGCGGGGATTATTCGGAAAGTTGTTTCATTCCGAGAAGCCCCTCGTGCAAAACAGAGGGAAGACCCTGAGCAGCATCGCGCGCGAAACCCTCACGGCGCACAAAGTTGATTCCGAATTCGGCCACGGCATTGGCCATCCGCTCGGGCTCTTTGTGCACGATGTCTTTGATCGCAAGGCGCCGCTTGCGCCGGGCATGGTGATCATGATCGAGCCGGGGCTTTATCTGCCCAAGGAAAAAACCGGCATCCGGCTGGAGGACGCCTTTCTCGTCACTGAAACCGGCTGCGTGCCGCTGGAGACGGGATTCCCCGCCGACCCCGATTCCATCGAGCGGCTGATGGCCGAAGCGAAATGATTCGGGCCGCCGCGAAAAAAAGCGCGCGCCCGAAAATCATCTTCCTGCGCCGGGGAAAATTCGGCGAGGTGACGGTGCTGGCGGCGGGTCGGCGGCGCGAACTGTGGATTGCCGATGACTGGCAGGGAACCTGGTCGCCGGGCCGCATCGCCCGCGGTTGGTACTGGCCGCTCATGGCGGATGAACTGTTGCGCCATGCGAAAAAGCTGCGTATCGCGCGTAATCGCGAACCGGAATTACTGGCGCTCGGGCTTGGCGCCGCCACGGTGCCGCGCTTGCTGCGCCGCCGGGAATTCACGGGGGCTATCCGCGTCGTCGAACGGGACGCGGCCGTCATCGCCGCACTACGCGAAGCTTTTCCGCCCGTCGCGGATTTGCAGATCGTCCGCGCGGACGCGGCGCAATTCGCGCGCACGGGCCGTGAAAAATTTGATCTCATCGCCGAAGATGTCTTCGCCGCCGCCACACAGATGCGGTTCAGCCGCAAGGCCGGGCTCAATGAACCGTATTTCAGGGCGCTGTGGAAAAAACTCCGCCCCGGCGGCGCGCTGGTCATCAATGTCTTCAACGGCCCGGAATTCGCGGGGGCGCGCGCCGCCCTGCGCGCCCTTTTAATGACCTTCGCGCCCGTCCGCTCACGCGTCGCGCTCCGCGGCGACAATGCAGTGTGGACGCTGATCAGTCCGTTCGCGGCAATGTCCGCACCCGGCGGACGAAGGGAAATTCGTTCCGCAGTTCGCGTTCCGCGTTTGCCAGCGCGGCCTCGCTAGAAAACCAGCCGAACGACGCGGCGCCCGAGCCACTGAGGCGGGCGTTACCGCCCAGCGCTTTCATGCACGCAATCGGCGCGAGAATTTCCGGCGGCATGACGCTTTCAAAATCATTGCGGCAGGTGGTCATGAATTCCTGCGATCGCGAATCGCCCGCGGGAATATCCATCATCTGGAATTCGCCGGCGGGGCGGTTCAGCGCGCGATAGGCTGCGGTCGTTGAGGATTTTGCATTGGGCATGATGAGCAGCAATTCCAGAGGGGGTGCAGCGGACAACGGCTCCACGAGTTCCCCGCGCCCCGCGACACGCGCGCGGCCGCCAGTGAGAAAGAAGGGGACATCGCTGCCGGCTGCGAGCGCCAGTTGCACCAGTGTTTCCAAAGGCAAATTCAACGGCAATAATTCATTGACCGCGAGCAGGTAGCAGGCCGCATCGCTGGAGCCGCCGCCGAGGCCGGCTTCATGGGGAATTTCCTTGTTCAGCGCAACGGAAATCGCGGGAAGTTGCGGCAGCAGCCGGCGGATTGCCGCGTCGGCTTTGGCGATGGTGTTGCGTTCGTCATTGGGAATTCCCGCCGGGGTTTGCAGCGACAAACCGGGCGCATCGCCGTGCGGCTGAACCGCAATCGTCAGCGTGTCACACAGGTCAATGGTTTCAAAGAGCGAACGCAGTTCATGAAACCCGTCAGTGCGTCGCCCCCCGATGGCGAGATGCCAGTTGATTTTTGCGGGGGCGCGGATGTCGCGGGAAAACCTCCTGGAAATCATCCGCCGAATTCCACCGAGAACCCGGCGGCGCTCGGATGGGCGGCCAGCACCGCGGCGCCGGCGCGGGTGACGGCGGCGGCGATAGCGGCGCGCGCAGCCGGCGGCCCGAGCGCAAAGCCGCAACCCCCGCCCCCCGCGCCACACAGTTTTGCGCCCCATGCCCCAGCCGCACGCGTGCCCTCCAACAGCGCGTCAATTGCAGGGGAAGAAACCACCGGGGCGAGTTCCCGGCGGGCTTGCCATTCCGCCGCCACCGCCACGCCGACCGCCGGCCAGTTGCCCAGTTCCAGCGCCCGGCCCGCCTGGTCCGCCACCTCCGCGATGCGCTTGAGTCCGTCGAGCACCGCCGCTTCGCCGGAAATCGCGGCCTTGTAAATTTCCCAATTGTTCAAACCGGAGTGATGGCTGATGCCGGTGGAAAAAATCACCAGCCGCTCGGCCAGCTCGGCGAGATCGGCGGCGACGGGGGTCAATTCGATGCGTCCGGGAAAATAGTTCAGGCGGTTAAGCCCGCCCGCCAGCGCGGGGTAATAATCCTGCACGCCGGTCGGGGTTTTGAGGACGCGAGCTTCCAGATCGTGGAGCACCGCGACCAGCGCGTGCATGCGGGCGCCGTCAATTTCCGCCAGCGCTTCTTGCGATTTTTCACCGATGAGCGCCAGGGCGATGGCTGCGGCGAGCGCGGAGGAATTGCCCAGTCCGCTGCCGCGTGGGGCTTCGGTCTTCGTGGCCAGGGAAATTTTCCGGCCCGGGCTGAAGTGGCGCAAACATTCTGCGGCGAGCGCGAAGTCGGGATCGCTGAAGGCATCGGCGCCGGCCGGGAGGCTGCGGCCGCTGTCGTCATTGCGCATCTCGCCCGGCGCGCCGCCGCCCGCAGTCGCCTGCGCCCACAGATCAATCGCGCAGTTGATGGTTTGCGCGCCCGGAATCAAAATCGAAAGCGGCCAGAGATCGAGGGTGCCGCCGGCGAGGTCAATGCGAGTGGCGGCGCGGACGGTGGTGGACATGGAGGGGAGGGGAATGAATGCCGGAAGCTGCCCGTAAATTGCCCGGATGCGGCCCGTATGCTGATCTGATGTTGAAAGCCCGGCTAAGCCCGGAAGGGGGACGGCCGGCCGCTGCGGTTCACCATTCTGTGTCGTCGTCGGCGGCGGGTTCGTCGGTCAGCGAGCCGACAATTTCATCGGTATACGCATCCTTCGCTGCGGCCGGCGCGTCAGCCGGCGCAGGGGATTCCCGGGGCGGGAGCGGCGCGGCTGGGGGAAATTCCGGAACGGCGGGCATGGCAAAGAGCGGGGCAGATGCCGGCGGCGCGACGCTGGGGTTCGCGAGTCCCGCCGCTTTCTTGGGGATCGCTTTTCTCGCGACCCGCTTTTTGGCTATGGCCGGTTTTGCGGCCGGCTTTGCAGCGCGGCGTTTGGGGGCCGCTTTTTTCGGGGGGCGGGCGGCGGGCCTGGCCTTCCGCGCGGGTGTCCGCTTCTTCGCCTGAGCGCGCGCCGGGCGTTTCTTCGTTGTCCGTTTGGGCGTCCGTTTGGGGGCGCCTTTCAGCTTGCGCGCCGGCGCTTTTTTCGGGCCGGCTTTTTTTGAGGTTTTCTTGACCGTTTTTTTGGCCATGGGAGAACTCCTGTCGGACGATGTGCCGGATGAATCATAGACCCCTCCGCCTGACATTTGCAAGAGGAGTCCGTCCGAGTAATCCCCCCAGCCGCGTTGAGAGCGCCGGAGGGGCGGATGCGAGGCGTCGCGAGCGATGCGATGCCCGCGCGCATCGGTGGCGACTTGCCGCTCTCGCGCCAAGCTCCGCCGCCTCAACCCGGAGGGCACCGGGGGGCTTGCCGCGGGAGCGGCAAGTCACCATCAAATAGGGCTTCGCTTGCGATACGCGCGGCATCGCGGCGCTCGCCCTGCCTCGCATACGGGCCGCAAGCCCCCGGTGCGCGGTGGGGCGATTACTCGGACGGACTCCTA
>JAYVQF010000186.1:0-6803 GCA_043777195.1 Thermoanaerobaculia bacterium | reverse complement strand
AATGCCTGCTTCGATCGTGAAGCCGCGCTCGGGATCATCAACGGAACATCGCTCTATGGCACCATGAACGGGCTGCGGCGCATCCTTTCCGAACAGCGCATTCCGGAGGGCAATTACGCTCCCTGTGCCGGCAAGAGCGGCACGCCATCCGCGCCCGCCACCGTCAACATGCCAGTGGCGCCGCCGTCCCATGCACAGCAGGGCAAATTCACTCCCATGATAGATGGCGGGCCAACGCGCGCTTGGGCGATAAATTACCAGCAGGGCCAGGCGGCCTGCGCGCGCGGAAATTGGGAGGCATGCCGCAGCGCGATGGCGCTGGCGATTGCAGAGCGCGCAGACAGCGGTTTGCAGCTGCGCTCCGGCCCCGATCTCGTTGATTACACGCCCCACTATTTCATCGCCCTGGCCCACTACAATTTGCAGGATGAAACCTCCACCGCTGCCGCGCTGGAAAAAGAGGCGGGCTACGGCGTGATCCAAAAGACGGCGTATGCCGGCGCATTCCAGACGCTGGTGAAGGCGATCCTCAATCCGCCGCAGCCCAAGCCGGCAAGCGGCCCGGCAAGCGGCGTTGTACCGCGGACTGATGAGCCGCCGGCTGACCCCAGCGCCGTTTCGACCCCGCCGCCACCCGAACCTGCGGCAACCGGCCCGGCCGATCCCGCCGGCGCACAGGCCGATTATGTCAAGGGCGTTACCCTGGTCTTGCAGGAAAACTGCCCGTCTGCCCTGCCCTTTTTCGAAGGCGCGCTGCGCAAAGATCCCCGCCCCCGCCAGTGGACACGCAGCTACGGCATGTGGTTCGAGCCCTACCTCCCCCACTACTACCTCGCCAGCTGTTATTACCAGCTAGGCAAATTTGACGAGGCCCGCCGCCACATCCGCCTCTCGCAGGATCGCGAAATGCGTGGCCGGCTGTCGGATCAGTCGGGCAAGCTCCTCGACCTGTCGCAATCCATCGACCAGCGTGAAGCCGGCGGCCAGCCGGCGCTTCTCTACAATCTGGGCGAAGGGATCATGCGCCTTGTGGGTGGTGATTACGACCGCTCCGCCATCGTCTTTGAATTCCTCACCCAAGCCTCGCCGCGCTGGGCGGAAGCTCATCTTTATCTCGGCATGAGCTACTTCGGGCAGGCCGAAAAGACCCTCGACGCGAAAGGGCCCGAAGCGCAGAAGAAAGCCGAGGAACTGCGGGTGCTCGCGCGCAAGGAATTCAAGGCGGCGCGCAAGTTCGACCGGAAAATTACCCTCTCCAAACTGATGCTTTCCCCCAGCCTCACCGATTTCTGGAACTCGGCGGTGCGTTGAGGGTTGGTCTTTGTGACAACATGAGCAACGCACAATTTTTTCAATTCCAAACTGGCGTCCTGACTCGCTCTTGTGTCTCGGGCCTCGGGGTTGCGGCGGCTGGCGCCGCGGGTTCTATTTAATTAAGGTGATGCGATGAACAAACGCCGAATGTTTTCCTTGTTGATGCTTGCCGCGCTGCCTTTGGTGGCGGGTGAGTGGTATGAAGACTACGAAGCCGGCAAGTCGAACTGCGACGCCGGCAACTACGGCACCTGCATCGCCAAGATGAACTCCGCGGTCGGCAAGAAGCCCAAGAGTGAAAAGGCCTCCCGCACTTACGGGATGAACTTCACTGATTACACGCCTTACTACTACCTCGGCCTCGCTTACATGCAGCAGGGCAATGTCGAGAAGGCCAATAAATATTTCCAGACCGAGGCTGATTACGGCGTGGTCTATAAAACCGGCAACTCCGGCTCCTTTTCGCTGATGAGCAAGCAGGCGGCACAGGCGGTTCAAGCCGCGTCAAATACGCCCAGAGTGGACCCCGACGCCGAGCGCAAAAAGAAGGAAGAGGAAGACCGTATCCGCAAGGAAGCGGAAGAAAAAGCTCGGCGCGACCTGGAAGAAAAGATGCGCGCCTCAGCAGCTGCAGCGGTCTCAAACCCAGCCGCCGTTCCCACCCCCACAGGCAGGAATAACCCGCCCCCCATCGTGATCTACCGCTCCAGCCCGGGTATCGCACCGCCCCCCCCCCAGGTTGTCGCCGCCGTACCGACCGCTCCCGCCGCTCCGATTTCTGAAAAGGGCGCAGCCGGAGCCGCCCAAGGCGCAATACACAATCTTTTGACCGGCGAATTCGGTTATGCGGCCAAGCAGCTTGAAAATTCGACGGTGGCGCAGACCTATGGGAAAAACTCGGGCTACTATGTGCTGCTCGCTTATGTCTATTATTGCCGTTCCTTCGCCCAGGCTGACCAATCGGCCGAATACCTGGCGGAGTCAAAACACAATATCCAGTCTGCCGTGAAACTCAATCCGAGTTACGCGCCAGATCCCAAGCTCTTTCCCAAAAAGTTTATCGAATACTACAGAAATAATCTTTGACATCCAGTGATGTCATCACCGCCTGATCTTCGCCAAGCGCTGCCGCAAGTGGACCGATTGGTCCGCGACCTGCACGACCGTCCGACCTGCGGCGCACTGTCGCCTGCGGTGCTGACCGGACTGGTCGAATCGGCAATCAGTGAGTTGCGGGAGAAGGTCGCCTCCAAGCAGGCTGGACTGCAGGAAATTCAGGCGCTGCCGGACGCCGTTGAATCCCGCGCCGCAGCGCTGCTCGCCGCCGGGCCGCGGGCCGTCATCAACGCCACCGGCGTCCTTATCCACACCAACCTCGGGCGCGCCCCGCTGGGAGAACTGCTCGACGAGGAAGCCCGGCGCGCAATGTCCGGTTATTCCACGCTGGAATTTGACCTCGCCAGCGGCCAGCGCGGCAAGCGTGACGATTTTTTCGTGCCGCACTTGCAGGCGCTTTTTCCCGGCTGCAGCGCGCTTGCGGTGAACAACTGCGCGGCAGCGATGCTGCTGGCGCTCAACACCTTTTCTGCGGGGAAAGAGACAATTCTCTCGCGCGGCGAACTGATTGAAATCGGCGAGGGGTTCCGCGTTCCTGACATTTTTTCCGCATCCGGCGCAAAACTGTGCGAGGTCGGCACCACCAACCGCACCCGGCTGGCGGATTATGAGGACGCCATCAACGCGGACAGTGCATTGCTGCTGCGCGTGCATCGCAGCAACTTCACCCAATCCGGCTTTGTTGAGTCCACTTCCACCCATGATCTGGCCAGACTGGCGGCACAGCGCACGCTCGTCAGCGGCGTCGATCTGGGCGGGGGTTTGCTGGCCGCGGAATTCCTTCCGGTGGCGGAAGAAACCGTCCAGGAAAATCTCGCGGCCGGCGCTGATTTCATCGCGTTTTCCGGCGATAAATTATTCGGCGGCCCGCAGGCGGGCATCGTCGTTGGCAAGCCCGGAATCATTTTGAGAATGCGCAAGAATCCGCTCTACCGCGCCCTGCGGCTGGGCAAGCAATCGGTGCTGCTATTGAATGGCACCCTGCGCAATTACCTGCGCGGACAACTGCCGCCCGCTCTCACCGCTGCGGCCCTGCCTGCTGAAGAATTGCGACGCCGCTGCGAGATCTTGTTGCACGCTGCCGAACACAACACCGGGCTCAAGGCCTCCATCGTCGCCGGTGAATCCCGAGTCGGAGGCGGCGCGGCGCCCGACGCAGTTCTGCCGACGCCGGAAATCTCACTGAGCCATTCACGCCTTTCCCCGGACAAATTTCTCGCTGTGCTTCGCGCAAATGACCCGCCCATCATCGCTCGCATCATCGACAACGCCGTCCGCCTCAATCCTCGAACCTTGCTGAACGAAGAAGAAATTGAGATCGTGACACGATGCATAGCTGGGCTTGCATGACGATCGCGATGATTACGATGCAATGGTTGTACCGCTTGGGAACCTGCCGGGCCAAACCCCAAGCCCCAAGGCCTAACCTAAGCCCTCAGCCTTAAGCCCTCATGTTCATTCTCGGAATCGAATCCTCTTGCGACGACACCGGGGTCGCTGTTTACGACAGCGTCACCCGCAAAATTCTGGCGAACAAAACCCGTTCGCAGGATGCCGTGCATGGCCCCTTCGGCGGCGTCGTGCCGGAACTCGCGAGCCGGGCACATCTTGAAAATATTGGCGCTTTGCAGCGTGAGGCGCTGGCCGTTGCGGGCGTCTGCCGCGACGACATTGAGGCGGTGGCGGTGACCCGGGGGCCGGGGCTGCGCGGGTGTCTCGCCGTCGGCGTCGCCTTTGCGCACGGATTCGCCCAAGCCCTGGGTTTGCCGATTGCGGGCATCAACCACATCCGCGCCCACGCGCTCTCACCTTTCGCGGAAACCCCCTTACCGGAATTCCCCCATCTCGCGGCGGTTTTATCCGGTGGCCACAGCCATCTCTTTCGCATTGATTCCCCCGCGGAATTCCGCCTACTGTGCAAAACCCGGGATGACGCCATGGGCGAGGCATTCGACAAGGTGGCGAAACTCATCGGCCTGCCCTGGCCAGGCGGCCCGGCGGTGGATCGCGCCGCTGCGGAGGGGAACGACCGCGCTTTTATTTTTCCCCGCATCAAATTCAATGATGACGCGGAGAGCTTTGACCTCTCATTTTCCGGCCTGAAAACGGCCGCGCTGTACCGTTTCCGCGAATCGGGCCTGCCCAAATTACTCGAAGGCGAAGCGCCGGCTCAAGGCCATAGCGACCTGTGCGCCTCGTTTCAACGCGCCGCAGTAGAGCTGGTCTTGAACCGTGTTGAACGGCTGCTCACCCGCGACGGCTATTCATCTTTCAGCTTTTCAGGCGGCGCGGCGCAGAATTCCCGTCTGCGTGCCCGCGCAAAGACCATCGCCGGAGAACGCAATCTGGCCGTTTATTTTCCCGGCCCCGGCCTCAGTGCCGATAACGCCGCCATGATCGCCGCCTGCGCCGCACTCGAAAACAACTGGAACATACAAACGGAAATCGCGGTGGATCCGGACTTGAAAGTCTGACCACTAACGACTGCGTCATCGCAGCGAATGGAGAACCCGCGAAAGCTTAACTTCAAGCTTTCGCGGTTTGTATTTTTTTCAGGCTTTCGGCGCGGAAGCCGGCGCGGAAGACGCCGCGGCAGCGTCGGTCTCGCCCATGCCGAGCGTGGTCATGAGGTCGTGCAGTTTGGCTTTCACTTCGGCGCCCTTGGCTTTTGCGGCGGCGACATCACCGGCGACTCCGGCTTCGGCGGCATCACGCCAGATTTTTCCAGAGTTGGCGAGATCCGCCTTGGCGCCTTCCAGCTTGGCGCTGTCCATGCCCGCAGGCAGTTTCTTCATGGCGGCGAGTTCATCGATTTTTGCATTAACACGCTGCGCCATCGCCGGAATTTCGGCTTGCATGGCCGCCCAGTCTTTCATCATCTCATCTTTCTTGGCCCGGGCCTGTTTTTTGAGTTCTTCAACCTTGCCCGGGATATCCTTTGCTGCCGCTAGAGCTCCGGCGAAGTCGCTTGCGTTAAATTTATCGTGCGCCGATTTGAGGGCGGCGTCCACATTCTCGTAGGCGTCCGCAGCGTATTTCTTGGCTTCCGCCTTCTCTGCGTCAACGGCGTCATCAGCAGCCTGGAGGGCCGCTTTGGCCGGACCCTTCGCACAGGCAAGCGTCAGGGCGAACAGTGCGGCGAGTGCGGTTAATTTCAGGGGGTTGTTCATGGAAGTGTTCATGGAAATCCTTACGACCGCAATGCGGCCTATACATTTTTAGTGGGTGTCCGCGCAGTGCGGCGTGAGTGAATTATAACAAGTCGAGAGTTATTCGTCGTCGCTCCTGCTGAGGTGAGTTGCTTTTGAGAATTCTGTTGAGAATCCGTTGCTGGCCGACCCCTAACCTCGGTAAACTCTCCCGAGAATGGCCGCAGGAATAGCAGATGAGCCGCCCACTCGGGAGGACCCGGCATCAGAGTCCCCGGGCCCTGCTGCGTGGGCGGGCCATGCCGCGCGGCAGGGCGCGCTGACTTTGTTGTCGCGCATCACCGGTTTTCTGCGAGACGGCGTGATCGCTTATTTTCTGGGAACTTCCGCGCTGGCCGACGCCTATTATTTCGCCTTTCGCATTCCCAATCTTTTCCGGCGGCTGCTGGGTGAAGGAGCGATGGCCGTGGCGGTGATTCCGGTGTTCACCGAATATGAAAAGGAAAAGTCACAGGCGGAACGAAATCGGTTTGTGCGGGCGACCGCGGGGCTGCTGGCGGCTGCGTTATTGCTGATTGTCGGCGCCGGAATTTATTGGGCACCGAAACTGGCGGGTGGCGCGCCGGGCATGGTGGATCGCGCTTTTTCCTCGCTGCATCAGGCGCTGGGATTTTCGCCTGCCCCCGGCGCCGCGGACGCGCCCTTTGACGCTGTTCTGGCCACCCGGTTGATCCGCTGGTTTTTTCCGTATCTTTTTTTTGCCGGACTGGCGGCGCTGGCGCAGGGATGCCTGAATGCCGCCGGAATCTTCGGTCTTCCCGCAGCCACCCCGATCTGGCTGAATTTTTCCCTGATCACCGGCGCGCTCACGGCGCATCTTCTGGGGCAGCCGATCCTGGGGGGGCTGGTGATCGGGGTTCTCGTGGGCGGTTGCGGGCAATTGTTGATGCTTTTTCCGGCACTCAAACGACAGGGAATTTCGCTGTGGCCAATCTGGGCGCCGGGCCATCCGGGGGTGCGGCGCGTGCTGCGGCGCTGGCTGCCGGGCCTGTGGGGCGCTTCCATCTATCAGGTGATGATTTACTGCGCCGGCCGTTTCGCGGCTGGCGCGGGGCAAAGCACGGTGTCGGGACTTTATTACGCCGGCCGCGTTTCCGAAGTGGCCTACGGCGTGGTGGTCGTCTCCGCCTCGAGTGCCCTGCTGCCCGCGATGGCGCGGCAGGC
>JAYVQF010000185.1:0-1779 GCA_043777195.1 Thermoanaerobaculia bacterium | reverse complement strand
TCCGGCACCGCGCTCTGGGCGTATTTTTCATAGGGGTAGGGCTGGCCGGTCAGTTCCGAGAAATAATCCATCATCTGCGGGGTGCGGCCGAAGGCGGTCTCCGCCTCGCTGAGCCGTCCGCGCGGAACATAGGCGTCCACATCCAGACCGCGCCAGCTCTGGTGAAATTTTTCATATTCGCCGGCCACCAAGGAGATCAGGTAATTGCTGTGCGGTACGCTCTCGACCCAATGCCAGCTCTTGCTGCCGTCGGGGTTGCCCGTCACCGATTCCAATTTTCCATTGGAGATCACGGTGTAATTGCCTAGCACCGTGACGGTCATCTCGCTGGTGAATTTTGCGTTGGGGTGGTCGAAGCCGGGGAACCAGAAATGATTGTCTTCGAACGCGCCCTGCGTCCAGATCGAAACCGGCTGGCCGGGACCGAGTTGTTCGGGGCCGAAAAAATAGATTCCCTTGCGCGGCTTGCCGTGATATTCAACCCGCACGATGAGCGCTTCGCCCGCAGGTAAATCCTTCGGCAACGAGATCACGAACTCCGTGTCGGTGGTCTCGCAGTTCGCCGCCGCGTCATTGACCGCCGCGCCATCACACTGTAATTCCTCGGCATCAAGATGCAATTCTTTCTCCCCCGCAGCGAGCGGCGCCACCGTGTGGGTCGCGATGCCGCGCAGCGAGCGGGCCTTCACATCGGGCGTGAGCTCCAGTTTGAGATGGCGGAATTCAAATTTCATTTCGGGCGCATAGTGCAGTTTCGCACGGGGGCCGTTGAAGGGATCGTCGGCATGCAGCGCAAGCGCATTGAGCGCTAGAAGGGCAAGAACAAAGAGCGAGAGCGGCGGGTGGCGCATAAAAAACCTCGGACTGAAATGAATGGTGAATTATGAGCTGTCCCCACCCAACCATGAGCCGTCACGGGGCGAAGCGCCCACCTCAAGAGTCGACGTGACTTTTTCTGATCTGATACCGGATGACCGGGTGTCGCATTCCCTATTTGCAGAGGCGAACAGCCGCGCGATGCTCGGGGCGAATATAGGTTCATCCCTGCTCACCGCGGCAACGGTTCGGGCATGTCGGCGATATCGTAGGCCAGCACGGTCATCGCGGCGACGTTTTCACGCAACTGCTGCGGGTCCACCTTGTCGAAGGTGTCGGCGGGGTATGGTGGTAGTTGAAGTAAGTGCGCATGTCCTGCAGCGGGTCGAAGGAGGGGACGCCGGCCTCGGTGAGCGGCGCGATGTCGGTGCCGATTTTTCCGTAGACCCGGCGGAAGTTGCCGGCGCCCATCTCGCCCAGCGCCTTTACCGCGGTGGTGAGCCGCGCCAGCGCCCCGGGGGTGACATTCGCGACGAAACCCGCGGGATGGCCGACGCCGCTGTCCATCTCGATCGCCGCAATCTGGTTTTTCAGGTCAGCCTGATTCTCCAGGAAGTAGGCCTTCGCGCCGGGTGCGCCGTTCTCCTCATCCATCCAGGCGATGAAACGGAGCGTCCGGCGGGGCTTGAGTCCCGACGCCTGGACGGCGCGCAGCACACCCATCGCCCCGGTGACGCCCGCACCATCGTCGAGTGCGCCGGTGGCGAGATCCCACGAGTCGAGATGGCCTGAAACGACCACCACCTGTTCGGGGTTTACGGAACCCTTGAGGTCGGCGATCACGTTGAAGCTCTCGACATCGGGCAGCGTCTGCGGCGTGAGCGTGAGATGGAGCTTGACCGGGCCGCGTGCGGTGAGCCGGGCGATGAGGTCGGCGTCCTCGGCGGCAAGCGCGCCGTGCGG
>JAYVQF010000184.1:0-1803 GCA_043777195.1 Thermoanaerobaculia bacterium | reverse complement strand
AAAAGGTTGTGGGGCCACGCGAAAGTCCGCTACCGGGGCTTGAAGAAAAATGCGGCGCAAATGTTCCTGCTCTTCTCCCTGGCGAATCTGTATCGCCTACGAAAGGATCTGCTCGCGATGGCGTGAAGCGGAGCGGACGGAGCGGGGAAAGACGGAAGCGAGCGCGAGGCGGCGTGAAAAATGATCAGATTGCGCCCGTAAATCATCAAATAAAGATCAATCCGTGCGCAACCCTCTCAACACCGATGCCCGAAAAGTTATACTCGGGGTTGTTCAGAGGTTCCATAACACGGTGTCCAGCGCCGTCAGGGTGGTACTGGAGCAGGCGGTATTCATTGGGGTCGGGTCTCATTTAGAGCTTATCTCAAAACATAAAGAAATCTGCTATGATTGCCGTCCATGCGGAACAGCATGGCAAAAACCAAGCGGCCCCGATCGTGGGAAGTCTCGGAGTCCCTGTGGCAGAGGGTTGAACCCCTCCTGCCGCCGGAGAAAGCATCTTTCCGTCAATGGCATGACGGCCGCAAGCCGGGAGGTGGCAGGCCACGGCTGCCAGACCGGCAGGTCTTCGCCGGAATCATTTTCGTCCTGCGGACGGGGTGCCAATGGCTTGCCTTGCCTCGAAAATTCGGCAGCGGCGCCACGGTTCACCGGCGTTTTCAAGAGTGGGAACGAGTCGGTGTGTGGAAGCGCTTCTGGACTGCGGGATTGGCTGAGTACGATGAGTTGGCAGGCATTGCCTGGCGCTGGCAGGCGGCGGACGGGGCGAGGAACAAATCGCCGCTGGGGGGCGAGGCCACTGGGCCAAACCCCACGGATCGGGGGAAAAAAATGGGTGAAGCGGAATTTGCTCGTAGACGCGCGTGGGGTCCCGCTCTCCCTCGTCGTGACCGGGGCAAACACGCATGACTCCGTGCCGTTTGAAACCCTGTTGGATGCGATTATGGTGACCCGCCCGCGTCCGCGCCGGGGTCGACCGCAGACCGGCTGTGCCGACAAGGCCTACGACAGCAGCAAATGCCGGGCGTTGCTGGCGGCACGCGGTTACCGCGACGGCATCAAAAGCCGGGGTGATGAGCGTCGGGAAAAGCGAAGAAACCCCCGGAAGAAAGCCCGCCGGTGGGTCGTGGAGCGAACGCACTCATGGTTCAACAACTGGCGGAAAATCAGGGTGCGCTACGAGCGAAAACTGCAAAACCATGTTGCCCTGCTCTGCATCGTAGCTGGAATCATTGCGTTGCGCGCCGCAGATGTTTTGAGATAAGCTCTTAGTACACTACAAAACAATGCAATATTCAGACAGACGGCCGGCTATTTTCAGAACCCGATCTTCCCTTCGCCATTCTGTGCGGCGCGCCAGGAGGCGAAATGGACGGCGGCGTTTTCGGCGAAGCCGCGGTGGCGGGGGTGCCAGTTGAGGAGTCGTTCGGCGCGGCCGCGGCGCACCGCCTGGCTGGCCATCAGCCCTTCGGCCAGCGGGCCGTACAGTTCGCGGGCCTTGTCGGCGTCGAGAACCTTGATGCGCCCGGAAGCCCCGGCGGCGACCGCGGCGGCGGCGGCCATCTCGGCGACCACGCCGCCCACGCCGCTGCCGTTGAATACGCCGGAGACTTCCCGCTCCGCCGCGCGCACATAAAGATCGGCGAGGTCGTCCAGATGCACCATCGCCCAGCGGTTGCGGCCGTCGCCCGCGACCACGGCAGCGCCTTCCTTGAGTGCGCTGGCGAACCAGTTGCCGGTGAGGCTGCCGGCCCCGCCATAGACGCAGCCGGGGCGGATCACCACCGCGCGCACCGCGCCGCC
>JAYVQF010000183.1:0-6914 GCA_043777195.1 Thermoanaerobaculia bacterium | reverse complement strand
TGGGCTGCGCCGTCGGGCTCTTCTGCTCCGCCCTGACTTCGCATGTGATCATCGCCGCCCTCGCCACCACCGGCGTAATGCTCGCGGGTCTGCTGCTTGGATTCCTGAGCAACCTCAGCCCCGAGACGCTGTCCGTCGGCGGCATGAAAGGCCTGGGCGAAGGGCTGCATGGGCTGTTTCAACTTTGCAATGTGAGCGACGCGCTGAAGACCGCTGCGGGCGGCGTAGTGGACAGCCGCCAGCTGGTTTTTCAATTGTCCCTCACCGCGCTCTTTCTGCTGCTCACCCATCAGTTGCTGGCGGCGCGCCGGTATCGGGGATAACCTCAAATGAACGAAATCAAAAAATCGAAACTCTTCGCCGGCGCCAACGCGCTGATCGTGGCGGCCGCCGCGATCGCCATCGTCCTCCTGCTCAACTACCTGAGCGTGCGCCATTACCGCCGTTTTGACTGGACGAAAGAGGGCGCCCACACCCTCTCCGCCAAAACCGAACAGGTACTGAAGGCGCTGAAGGAGCCGGTCACGGTCTATGCGGTCCTCGCCGGCCGCGATCCGCTCAACCCGGAAGTGCGCGAGCGCGCGGTCAGCCTGCTCGATGCGTACAAAGGGTTGAATGACAAATTGACGGTCAAGATTCTGGACCCCGAACGCGACGCCGTGACGCTGGAGAAACTCGGCAGTGTCAACTTCAACACCGTGATCTTCGAGGGGAAAGCCGGCCGCCAGGTGGTGAATCTTTCCACCCTCACCGAGAGCGACGATTCCGTCGCGATGTTTGGCGGACCGCAGACCCTCAAGAGTTTCAAGGGGGAGGAGGCCTTCACCAACGCCATCGCCTCGCTCAGCGAAAGCAAACTCACGGTCTGTTTCAGCGAAGGGCACGGCGAGCGGCCATTTGCATCCCAGGACAGCACCGGTCTCTCGGTGCTCAAGACCGCGATTGAGGGGGAGAATTATTCTGTGAAACCGCAGGGGGTGGCCGGCGCCGAACCGCTCCCCGCCGACTGCGCGGTGCTGGTGGTCGCCGGCCCGCAGATTCCCTTTCAACCCGCGGAAGCCGCCAAGGTCGGGGCCTATCTTCAGAATGGCGGCCGCTTGCTGCTGCTCGCCGATCCCAATGTCGATCGCTCCGGCGGCGGCTTCAGCGATAACGGCCTGGAGGGGCTCCTGTCCGAGCGCGGCTTGACGCTGCACAAGGATCTCGCGGTGGATCCGGCGCAGCAGGCGCAGGTCAACGCCCAGGAACCGATGTTCTACGCCACTCCGTCGCAGGGTCACGCCATCACCCGTCCCTTCATCGGCGGCGGCCAGGCGGCCCCCGCGCTGCTGCCCATCGCGCGGTCGCTCGGGTTGCCTGAAAATGCGTCGGCTCCGGCCGCAAAAAAATGGACCCCGCTGCTGGCTTCCTCCGCCTCGGGCTTCGGCATCACGAACCTCAAAGCCATTCAGGGCGGCGCCATTTCGCGTTCGAAGGAGGACATCGCCGGCCCGCTCATTCTCGCGGCGGCTTACGGCGATGACAAAGAGGAAAGCGGCGAACGGATCGTCGTATTCGGCAGCTCCCGCTTCGCCAGCGATCTTTTCCAGCCGACGCGCAATCCCGATTACCTCGTCAATTCCATTCATTGGCTGGCCCGCCGCGCGGTGCGCATCGCCATTCCCGCGCAGCGCATCGAGAGCGCGAATCTTTCCATCACCCGCCGCCAGGTCGGCTTCGCGACCCTGTGGCTGGTACTGCTCGCCCCGGGCCTCGTCGCCGGCGCCGGCATCTTCATGCTCATCCGTCGCCGTCGCGGCTGATCGTTTTTGTCAATCGCAAAGCCGAAAGCCGCCATGCCTCGCAAATCGCCTCCCCTCGCCCCGCTGCTGCTGGCCCTGATCGTGCTGGGTCTCGGCATTTTCATCTGGGTTTATGAATCGAAACGGCCGACCACCGATGAGACGAATGAGCAGCGGGCGCGGCTGCTGCCCGGCCTCAAGCCGGAGTGGATCGAACGGCTGCATTTTCATTCTGCGGCGCACGATTACGCGCTGGCGCGGCGCACGCCGGCCGGCAGCGCGCGCAAGAGCGAGGACTTCGGCGATCCCGGCCGCATCAAGTGGGATCTCACCGCTCCGCTTGCCGCGCGCGCCGAGTCGGGTTCGGCGGGCGCGCTCATGGACCGGCTGTCGGAGCTGGATGTGGTGCGCCCGGTCGCAGAGCCCGGAGCGGACAAAAAAGTGTACGGGCTTGATATTCCCGCGGGCGTCATCACCCTGGCGCTCGCGCCCGAAGCCTCGGAGCGGAATCTGCCGCGTGAAATCGAACTCAAAATCGGCGGACCGACGCCCTTTCCCGGCGAACGCTATCTTGCCGGTCCCGGCGGCGCGATTGTGGTGATTTCAGGCGGGCTCTTGGAAGGCTTCGAGATTGATCCCGCCACGCTGCGCGACCGGCGCCTGCTCGATTTCGAAACCGCCGAAGTGGAAAAAATGATCGTCGCCCGGCAGGGCAAGGTCATCGCAGCGCTCACCAAAGGAAAAGAGCGATGGGAATTCACCGAGCCGGTTGCGGATTGGGCCGCGGCAGGCGACGCCGATGCCTTCATGGGCGGCTTGCAATTCCTGAACGCGGAAAAATTTGCCGAGGATGCGCCGGCCGATCTCGCCCGTTTCGGACTGGCGGCGCCGGCCGCAAGAGTCAGCTTCACCACGAAAACGGGGACGCAGTGGCTGGAAGTGGGCGGCGAAATTCCCGCCGCCGAGGCCCCGGCATCTTCTTCGCCCGCGCAGCCGCCGCGCGCGTTCCGCTATGCGCGCAGTTCGCTCTCGCCCGCCATCGCGGTGGTGGATAACGGGGCGCTGGAAAAATTGCTGGCCACTTCGCCCGTTCGCCGCGATCCCGCGCTCCTGCCGCTCAAGCAATGGGTCAAGATTCAATTCGACGACGGCCCGGTTTTTTATCTGGACGGCTCCGCAGGTGAGCGCAAATGGCGCTGTGCCAGCGCGCCCAAGGGAAAAACTGTGGCGCAAAGCCTGCTGACCGATCGCGTGGCTGCGTTGCAACAATTGCAAGCGAAGGATTTTGGCGGCCCCGTCGCGGGACACGAAGCCGAATTCGGGCTCGATCATCCCGCCCACCGCCTGCGCCTGACCGCCGATGATAAAAATATAATTGAACTCAAGCTGGGAAAAGCCGCGCCCGACGGCTTCTGGCTGGCGGCGGGCAGCCGGCCGGCGGCGCTGTTAGTGGACGCGGGTGCGGCCGCGGTTTTTTCGGGTAATGGTTCGGGTGATGGCGCGGAATTCCTGCGCGACGATCCCGCAACCTCCGCCCCGAAAAGCTCCGCTGCCGCTGCATCCGCTCCCGCTCGCTGAAGATGGCAGAGAAAAAGAATTTACCGCCAAGGCGCCAAGACGCCAAGGTAATAATTAGAAGCCAATTGCTTCCTTGCGATGCGAAATCAGGCAGCGATAAAATTAATTCCAATTCTTCTTGGCGCCTTGGCGTCTTGGCGGTAAAAATCTGTTCTTTCTGTGTATGTGCAATTGCATCAAGCGGGATGGCCCCCGCGCGGCGCATAATTCGGGTTTATGAGAGGACGCGCCGAGAGACTGCTGGAGGCTTTTGCGCTGCGCCTGCCGCGGGCGGAGCGTGAACGGCTGGGCGCTTACCGGGCCCCCGCGATGCAGCGGGCGCTGCTGCGGGAGATTCACAAGCAGGCGGGAGACGAACCCGCCGCAACCTGGCTGACCGGACTGAGCGCCGGGGCGGCGGTCGAATTGTTCCATGCACTCCTGCTGCCGGTCTCCGAGTTCTTCCGCGACCCGGCTGCCTTCGCCGCCCTGGATGCCGCGCTTCCTGAGCGGCCGCTCCGCCTCCTCTCCGCGCCTTGCGCGAGCGGAGAGGAAGCCTGGAGCCTGGCGGCGCTGTGCCGCGCGCGTCCCGGCCGGCACGGTTCGCGCATCACCGGCCTGGATCTGCTGCCGGAGGCGCTCGCCGCGGCGAGAGCGGGCCGTTATCCCCTCACCCGCCTGCGCCGCTTAAGCCCGGCGCAGCGGCGCCTGCTTTTCACCGGCGAAGATATTTCCGCCGGGCCGGCGGTGATCAATTCCCAACTGCGCGCCTGCGTTGATTTTCGACGGCAGGATCTGCTCGCCCATTTCCCCCCCGGCCCCTATGACGCGATTCTGTGCCGAAACCTGCTCATCTATCTTGAGCCCGCCGCGCAGCGTACGCTCATCGGCGCCGCCGTTCGCGCGCTGGCGCCGGGAGGTCTGCTGCTCCTGGGCGCGGCGGAAAGCGCGCCCGGCGCGGAAGAAATGGGCCTGGTTCCGGGCGGCGGGCCCAAGCTCTATCGTAAAATCGCGCGGGAGGCCGCATGAGCGAACCCGAGGACTTGACCGGACTGCGAAGCCAAGTGGCGCGGCAGGCTGCGGCGATGGCGCAATTGGAGACGGAACTGAGCGAGGCCACGGCCGCGCGGCTGCGCGCGCAGCAGGAAGCAAACGATCTCAAAGCTTCGCTGCTGGGCACGCTCACCCACGAATTGAAGTCGCCGCTGGTTTCGCTCACCGGGTATCTTGAACTCCTGCGCCGCGGCCAAGCCGGCCCGCTCAATGCGGCGCAGGAAAGATTGCTGCTGACGGCGGAACGCAATCTCGACCGGCTGCACGGCACCATCAGCCGCTTGGTGGAATATTCACTTTTCGAACAGGGCCGGGTTGAACTTGAATCGCTGCCGCTGGATCTCGCGGTCTGGGGCGCCGTCTTCGCCAAACGCCACGCCGAGCGGCTGCTGGCCGACTCGCTCCTCCTGGACTATCAGCCGCCTGCGGCGCCCCTGCCCGCGCAAGTCGATCCCCGGCTGCTCGCGCTGGCGCTTGAATGTCTTCTGGAAAACAGCGCAAAGTTCTCGCCGCCCGGCGGCCGCATCCGGCTGCGTCTGGAGCGGGCGGGCGACGAGGCGGTTTTTTCATTGCGTGACGACGGTCCCGGCATTCCCCGCGACGCGCTCACCCGCGTCTTCGAGGGTTTTTACCAGGTTGATCGCAGCCTGGCCCGGGTCATCGGAGGCCTCGGCATCGGCCTCGCGCTCGCCCGCCATGTCGCGTTATTGCATCAGGGCCGGATCGACATTGAAAGCGAGCCGGGGGCAGGGACAGAAGTGAGGCTGAGGATTCCGTGCGATGGCGGGTGCGGGGCGGGCTGCGCGAGGCGATGGTGAAAGAGGGGAAGGCGGGGCTCTGAACTGGCACGCTGAAGAAACGAAACGGGGTGCGAACTCTTGCGTGATTCGTAAGCGTAAGCGTGATGTGATGGCAGCAGCACAGCGGTCACCCGGCAAATTACAGCAAACTTCGCGCCAGGCAGCCCTGTCACGAAGTTTGCATCGCTTGACGCTTACGTTTACGAATCACGCTGAAGAACGAGGCTGTGATCCTGGCCAAGCAGCGCAGCGAGCATGCTTTCGCTCGTTCATGTAAAGCCTCCTCCGGACTTTTTTTATTTGCCCTCTGCGTTTCATGAGAGGGACAAATAAAAAAAGCCCTCCGGAGGCAGACTCATGAACTACAACGAAAAAAAACCCACCACCGCACAGCTCTCACACGAATCACTCGATGTTTACCAGCTCGCGCTGAAGTTTCATTTGGGCGTCATGAGCCTTATTCCGCAGCGTGGCTCACCCACACTTCGCGACCAACTCGAAAGAGCATCCATCAGCATCATCCTCAATATCGCCGAAGGCGCTGGGCGCCGAACAACTCCCGATCGACGCCGCTATTTCGTCATCGCCCAGGGCAGCACCTACGAGTGCGCCGCAATCCTCGACATCCTCCGCCTCCGCCGCATCACCCAGCCTTCCCGATGCCTCGCCGCCCGTAACTACGCAGTGCGCATTGCGCAGATGCTGGGAAAACTGGGGATGTGATCATTGTTACCTCTCCCTCTGTCAATGCCTGAACATTAAGAATCACGAGGTGTAACTATTTTCCATGCCCCGCTTATCTGGGCGGCCCGCATAGGCGGGAGAGCATTTGCACGATGCGGATGATCATCATTCGCCGTTCGAGGTAGGCGATTTCTCGTAGCGCCCCGCGGGCATGCAGGAGAGCGAGGGCGGCGCCGCATTCGCTTGCGCTTCCCAGCGCGTAGCTGTAATGACGGCGTTTGTCGGCCCGGGCCATTCGCCCTGCACCTTCGGCGATATTAAGGACGATACTGTCGCTAGCGCGGAAGATTTGGTCGCGCTGGGATGAGATGTTGCGCACTGTTTCGAGAATTGCAAGAGATTGCCGGAATTCGAGTGCGACGCGATAAACATCCAGGCGTTCACAAGGGAGGAACGGTTCAGGGTTGATGGTGTTGGGGTTGGGCTGGCGGGTTTGAGTCATTGTGATTTTCCTTTGAAGGTGCTGGAATTTTTTGCCCCTCACTGATGAGGGGGCAAAAAATTCCAGCGCCGTAAAAGGACAACTCACGCTACCCGCTCTCACCCCGTTACCGTCACCCTCACCGTCATCGTCACCGTGCCCCGTCTCCGTTCCCGAAAAAGGATTGAAGTTCCTTCGCAACCTTCGTGCCAAGTCCGCTTGGCGCGAAGTTTGCGGAGAAGATCCCCCGGCCTTTTTCGGTGCACGGTGACGATGACGGTCACGGTCACGGTGACGCGAACCGGCGAACCGCTAAAATCCCACGATGTTCCCCGCCACCCGCCTCCGCCGCCTGCGGCAAAGTGCGCCGCTGCGTGCGTTGGTGCGCGAGACCGCGCTTGATCCGGGCGATTTCATTCTTCCGCTCTTCGTGACGCCGGGACATGGGGTGCGCAAACCGGTCGCCTCGATGCCGGGGGTTTTCAACCTGTCGCCGGATGAAGCCGCCCTCGAAGCCGCACGCGCGCAGGACGCGGGCGTGGGCGGGGTGATTCTGTT
>JAYVQF010000182.1:0-6965 GCA_043777195.1 Thermoanaerobaculia bacterium | reverse complement strand
GATTGTGCGCGTGTTCATGCAGATATTGCACCGGCAGCTTCATGTCGCGCATATATTCGCCCATCGTTCCATAAAGCCGGCCAATGCCCACGCCGGTCAGGGGTGCATGGGCGAAGGCGCGCAAACTCGCCAGCCAATAGGATCCGCGAAAGGCGAAGCCCTGCTGTGCCAGATAATCCGGCGTGATGGCCTGGTACAGCCGGGTCAGCGCGCCGGTCACGCGCACCGGCAGCCAGCCCATTTGATCGATACGATAGCCCGCATACAGCGCCAGCCAGCCCGCCACCAGCGCGAGGGGCGCCCATACCAATATTTTTTTCCACGACACGCCGCGCCGGGCCAGATGGATCGCCAGAAGCAGCGGCAGGGAAAGGATGGCGACGCGCGAACCGGTGGCCAGCAGCAGCACGAGCGCCCCGCCCAGCCATATCCGGGGCGCCCAGTGATGCGCCGCCGGGACGGGTTCCCGGGTCGCAAGCAAAATGGCCACGAGCACCAGGGCAAAGGTGCCGGCAGAATTCGGATCGGGAAAACCGGCAGGCAAGCGGCCGTGGCCAAAGGCGGTGAGTCCCGGCGCGCCCATTACGGTAAACCCATCCATGACGAATGCGGCGCCCAGGGCAATTTGCGCCCCCAGCCGCAGCGCCCGCGAGCGCAGGGCGGGGTCATCTCCCCACAGCCGCGCCCCCGCATAGAGGGAAACCGGCACGATGAGCAAGGTCAGCGCCGCGCCCAGCGGCCAGAGAAAATCATTGGCGTTCACCGCGAAGGGGTTCACCGCCAGCCGCAAAAGCGCGCGCGCCGCAGCGCCGTCATCGGGATACGGAACCAGCCAGATGAGATAAATCGCCTGTCCCAGCGCCAAGAGTCCCAGCGCCAGCCATAGCCGAGCGCCCGCGATTTTTTTCGCCGGCGTTCTTTTCGCCAGGAGATCGCCCAGCGCCAGTCCCAGCAGCCAGAATGGCGAAACGGGCGGAAATCCCGAGCGCAGAATGTCGAGCCAGGCCAGCAGGGGCAACGCGCCGAGCAGCGCGCTCAAGCCCCACGGGCGCGGCAAGCGCCAGCCCAGCGCGGCGGCCAGCGCCAGAACGAACAGCAAAAATCCGGGGGAAGAAATCATGCGGGGGTGTCAGCGCGGCAATAAGTTCTCAGCACGGCATGATAGAGGGTTTTCCGCTGCCGCGGAATTCGCCGCGCGTCTGCCTCAGCCGGCGGCCACCGCGGCGCGTCTCATGCGGAGATGCAAAATATCCTGGACCCTCGTGATGGATTATCTTCTCGGTGTCCTCAGCGGCAAACCCCGATTAAACAAGACGCGCAGTAGCGTCGCGTATTCCTTCGCCTCACGATCCGGTTCATAACGGCTGCCGAGGCGTGACTGCAAGCGAGGGGGATTTCGCAACACGCGCAGCATCTGCCGGCGCCAGCCCGCAGGAGAATCCACCGCAATGCCAGGGCCGCGCGGGCGTAGGAGAGGGCGATTTCCCACAATGGCCCGGGCGACCACTGGCACGCCAAGACGGATCGCCTCGCCCAGCGCGTGCGGCAGCGCTTCCGAACGCGAAGTGTTGGTCACCACCGCCGCGCCGGCGATCAGACGCTGCGCCGTCCGCCAGTTTTTATTTCCGAGATAACGCACGCCGCTCATCGAATCGCGCGCCGCGCGCAAGACCGGCGCCGCAGTCTTTTTCTCCAGCACCGGCCCGATGAAATGAAACTCCGCGGCCGGAATTATTTTCCGCAACGAAGCGAACGCAGTGAGCGCCCAGCCCGGCGCCTTCACCGCGCGCAGGCCGCCGAGCCACAGGATGACGGGCGGACGCGGGCCGGAAGCGCGGCGCAAGCCCGGAACCAACGCAAAGGCCGGCGGGATACAGAGGATGGTCGGAGTTTGCGACTTTCCCTTTCGTCTGTTGTGCAGCTGTTTCCGCAGCGGCGCGCGGAAGGATTCATCCGGAATCACCAGCGCGGCAGCGCCGGCCAACGCGGCGCGTATCAGCGCAGGCGTTTGTGCAGCCGCTTCATTGACATCGGTGCCGGTGACGGTCAACCCGTACGGAATTTTAAATTTATTAGCCAGACCAAAAACCGCCGGCCCCGATTTGCTCAGATGCAATCCCCACAGCAAATCAGGACGAAAGCGCCGCGCGATGGCAAGCTGCCTGGCCGGGGACAACCCGGCCGCAACCAGGCGCACGCGAATCCCGCGATCCCGCAGCGATTTTTTCAATCGCGCGGCTTGGCGGGCATTACCCGCCGCCGCCGGGGGCAGCACGGGGGAGAGGAGCAACATTCGCAGCGGCAGATCACGCCGTCGCAAGGCTCAACCCGTGGCTCTCCATGCCTGGATCAGCTTGAAGAGCATCCAGGCATGAAAAGCGACACTGAACCAATCCTTGAAGGCAAGGCACAAGAGCGCGTCCAGTCCATAGAGCACGATGGCGATCATGAAGACCGTGCGACTGCCGCGCCCCGTCAGCCAGGCCAATAAACAGACCACACCGGCGGCCAGCAAGGCGAAAAACAGCGCCGCCCCGTGCGCGAGCGCGCCGCCCTCGGCGAAAGCCTTGAGGAAAATCGCGTCACTCGCCTGCGTGATGCCCATGCCAGTGGGAAAGCGAATGTTTGCATTAAACTGCGCCAGCAGCGAATTCACCAGCGACAGCCCGGCAATCCAGAACAGCTCCTGCCTTCCTCGCAGGAAGCCAAGGCTGAGGGTTTGCGGCGGGTAGTCAGCCGGGGGTTGGGCGGGCGATCCCGTGTTGAAATTCATGCGCGGGAGTATAAATAAATCGCGTTTCTCGCCGTTTTATATCAACAATAGCTGAATTTACCAAAGTTGAGGTTGTTTATTCCCTTAACCTGAAAGCAATGACTTCGATCTTGCGGACGGCGTCGGCGATGGCGGCGGCGGTTTTTTCTTTCACTGCCGCGGGGGTCTTGTCGGAAAAGACGGCGAGCTGCTTTCCCAGCTTTTCCTTTTCGGCGAGTAATTTGGTACGGTCGGCTTCGAGTTTCGCGCGTTCATCTTCAGCTAATTTTGCGCCTGTCATGATTAGATTGAAGTGAATGTTTCCGCCGATACCAGGGATTCCAGAGTTGGGTCGTATTTGCTCCTTCAAGAATTTCACATTGCCAATTTTTGCTAAACCACGCCATTGTGATTCAGTGGACCGCAAAAATTCAATCGTTGATGCTTGCTGATGGAATAGATCCACATCAATATTTTCACCAGCCGGGATTCCCGCAGTTGTACGAAGATTGCGGATGGCGGAGAGTAGCCCTTGCAGCTGAGAGAAATTTAATGTTTCTGTGGGCGCACCGATGTCGTATGAGTATTCTGTAGGGTATAGTTCTTCTTCAATTCTTGATTTTTTATTCAACACCGGAAGGTGTTCATAAATTTCTGAGGTGATGAAAGGCATCATTGGATTTAATAAAACGATAGACTCTTGCAAAATTGAAACCAATGTTTGGAGCGTTTCTTCATAATATTCGTCTTTGGTTAGCAAGGAGTGTTTGGATAATTCGATAGCCCAATCGCAATAGATGTTCCAGACGAAATGGTAAATATCATTTGCTGCCCCATGAAATTGAAAGTTCATGAATCTGGGATCGATACCATTGGCCATTCTCACATACTCTGCAATCAGCCAGCGATTAACAGGAGATTTAACATCGCCTTGCCGTGGTAAATTTTCAAATGTAGATATTTTTCTATCACCGATCTGCATCAGCACGAACCGCGCGGCGTTCCATAGTTTCGTTGCGAAATCGCGGTAGCCCTCGATGCGCGCCGGATCGAGTGCGACATCGGTGCCGCCGACGGAGCCGATGATGAGGGTGAAGCGCAGGGCGTCGGCACCGTATTTGTCGATCATCTCCAGCGGGTCGACGGTGTTGCCCGCGGTCTTCGACATCTTTTTGCCATGCTTGTCGCGGATGAGGCCGGAGAGGTAAATGTTTTGAAACGGCGCGCGGCCATCGAAGTGGAGGCCGGCCATCAGCATGCGCGCGACCCAAAAAAATAAAATGTCGTAGCCCGTCTCCATCACTTGACCGGGATAGAAAGCCTTGAAATCGGGGTGCTCGGTGTCCGGCCAGCCGAGGGTGGATAGGGGCCAGAGCTGCGAGGAGAACCAAGTGTCGAGGACATCGTCGTCCTGCTTCAATTCCTTCGCCCCGCATTCGGCGCATTGCGTGGGGGCGGTTTCGGAATCGGTGACGGTGATGTGATGCTTCTCGCAATACCAGGCGGGAATGCGGTGTCCCCACCAGAGCTGACGGGAGATGCACCAGTCGTGAATTTCGTTCAGCCAGTTGGTGAACACTTTTCCCCAATGATCGGGGGTGAATTTGAATTCACCCGCCGCATGGGCCATCAGCGCCTTTTCCGCCATCGGCTTCATCTTGATGAACCACTGCGTGGAAAGACGCGGCTCGACCACGGTTTTGCAGCGGTCGCAGACGCCGATCTGATTCTTGTGCTTGTCAATTTTCGCCAGCAGCCCCAGCGCTTCCAGCGCCTTGACCACTTTCTTGCGCGCCATGAAACGATCGAGCCCGGCGTAGTCCGGCCCCGCCGCCTCGTTCATCGTCGCATCCTCATTCATGATGTTGATGGACGGCAGGTTCAACCGCTTGCCGGCTTCGAAATCGTTGGGGTCGTGTGCGGGCGTGATCTTCACGCAGCCGGTGCCGAATTTCGGATCAACGAAGGAGTCGGCGACGATGGGAATTTCGCGGTCAGTGAGCGGCAGTTTTAATTTCTTGCCCACCAGCGCCTTGTACCGCTCGTCGTCGGGATGCACCGCGACCGCGGTGTCGCCCAGCATCGTTTCCGGCCGGGTGGTGGCGACGGTGAGACCGCCCGGAGAGCCTTCAGCGCGGGAAGAAGCCCCGTCGGCGAAGGGATAGGTGATGTGCCAGAGCGAGCCGTCCTTCTCGACATGATCGGTTTCAAGATCCGACAGCGCGGTGCGGCAGCTGGGGCACCAGTTGATCAGATATTCGCCGCGATAGAGCAGCTTCTCATCCCACAATTTCTTGAAGGCGTAACGCACCGCGCGCGAGGGTTTTTCGTCCAAGGTAAAGGCGAGGCGCGACCAGTCGCAGGAAATTCCCATCCGTTCCTTCTGTTCGAGGATGGTATTGCCATGCAGTGCCTTCCACGCCCAGACTTTCTCCAAGAATTTCTCGCGGCCGAGATCCTGCCGCTTGATCCCCTGCTTTTCCAGATCCTTGCTCACCATCATCTGCGTGGCGATGCCGGCATGGTCGAGGCCGGGAAGAAAAAGCGCCTCGTCGCCGCGCATCCGCCGCCAGCGGATGAGGCAATCCTCGATGGCGTCGCGCATGGCGTGGCCCAGATGCAAACTGCCCGTCACATTGGGCGGCGGCATGATGATGACGAAGGGATCTTTCGTTCCGCCCAGCGCCTTGACCTTTTTGGGATCGGCGGTGAAGACGCCCGATTCCTTCCAGGCCACCCGCCATTTTTTTTCAATGGCGGCGGCGTCAAAGCGCTTTTCAAGGGCGGGCGGGGAAGGGGAATTCTCCTGCGTCATGGGAGGGGAATTATTTCAGACTCGCGCAGCGAGAATTAATCAGATAGATTCCGCACGCCCTCGCATTCGGCGGCGGAATGCCTTTGCCGACCGACGAGCGCTCAAATTCCCGCAGTCGCCAAAGCCGCTGATGCGGCTTCCGCCGCTGCTTCTGCCTCTGCTTCCGCCGAAGCCGATCGGATTAATTCGCGCGCCGGTTCGCGGATCTGCGGCAGGAGGCGCGCGAAAACGGCAGCGCCCAGCACGCAGAGCACCCCGCCGGCCGCTACCGTGAGCGGCGCACCGAAATGTTGCGCCGCCACGCCGGCAAGCAGCGCTCCGACCGGCGCGGCCCCGGTGAAGGTCATGGAATAAATCGCCATCGTGCGGCCGCGCAGCCGGTCCGGCACCATGGTCTGGAGTAGCGTGTTGGTCGCCCCCAATTGCAGCATGATGCAATAACCCACCGGCAGCAGACAGAGGGCGGCGATCGCGGGGGTACGGGCATAGGCGAAGGCCATCAGGCTGAGGCCGAAGCCCGCCGAGGTGAGGACGATCACCCGGCCCAGGCCGCTGAGTTCCCGGCGCGCCGCGAGCGTGAGCGCCCCCGCCAGCGCCCCAAGTCCCGCAGCGCCCATCAACAGCCCGAGCGTGCGCGCCCCGCCGCCGATGATACGATCGGCGAAAATCGGCATCAAGACGCTGTAGGGCGTGCCCACCAGGCAGAGCAGGGCGAGCAGCAGCAGGAGCGCGCGTACCGGCATCGCACGCCAAGCGAAGCTGAATCCCTCGGCGATGAAGGCGGCGGGGGCGGCGTCGCCCGCGCCGCGCGGCCGGCCGCGCGCGCGCATCAGGGCGTAACCGGCAAGCACCGCGATGTAGCTCACGGCGTTGAGAATAAAACACCAGCCCTCGCCCACCGCCGCCACCAGCAAGCCGGCGACCGCCGGCCCGATCACCCGCGCCGCGTTGAACATCGAGGAGTTGAGGGCGATGGCGTTCATCAGGTCGTCCCGCTCAACCATCTCCCCGAAAAAAGCCTGGCGTGCGGGCAGATCAAAAGCGTTGACCGCGCCCAGGAGTGCGCCCAATGACAGCACCATCCAGACTTGAATGGTTCCCGCCAATGTCAAGACGCCCAGCGCCAGCGCCAGAACCAACGAGGCGATCTGGGTGGCGAACAATATTTTTCGTTTCTCCAGACGATCCGCCGCCCAGCCGCCCAGCGGCGACAACAGCGCCATGGGGGCGTGCGAACAGAAGCCGGCCACGCCCAGCAGCACCGCCGAGCCGGTCAGTCGGTAAACCAGCCAGGCTTCGGCGACGGTCTGCATCCAGGTGCCGACCAGCGAGATCCCCTGCCCCGTGAAAAACAGCCGGAAATCGCGATACCCCAGCGCGCGCCACATCGGCGGCCAG
>JAYVQF010000181.1:0-6975 GCA_043777195.1 Thermoanaerobaculia bacterium | reverse complement strand
AATCACCGGAGAGGTGCTGGAGTGGTTGATCAGACCGGTCTCGAAAACCGTTAGGCTCTCACGGGCCTCGAGGGTTCGAATCCCTCCCTCTCCGCCAGCCAAACCTTCGAAATTTTGGCCCGTTAGCAATGCTTTGATGCATCGGCTGGCTATGCAGATTAAGATTTCGAACGCGCTCGCAGCGCTGAGACGTCCGTCCTTTTTGCCGACTTCGTTTGGGTTGACAGGATGACTCACCCTCCTTATGATACGCAAGACGGATAGCAGATTTCCACGACTCGAATGCACCCATGAAAATCCTCCTGGTCGAAAACAATCCCGACGATGTGCGCCTGGTCAACGAGATGCTGGGTCTGGCCGAAATCGGCCCCCACGATCTGGTGCACGAGGCTCAGCTTACCGAAGCCCTCGTCCGCCTCAGGACTGAGAATTACGATGTTGTCCTGCTCGACTTGCCCACCCCGGCGGGCCAGCCGGTGGATGATGTCGAGCGCATCTGCACCGAGTTCGCGAAGATTCCGGTGATCGTACTCAGCCGAACCCTCGACGAAGAAACTGCAGTTCATGTCTTGAAGCGGGGGGCGCATCACTTTATCAAAAAAGAGACGCTCAGCCCGACGGAATTGGC
This sequence comes from Thermoanaerobaculia bacterium, assembly GCA_043777195.1. Taxonomy (GTDB): domain Bacteria; phylum Acidobacteriota; class UBA4820; order JAYVQF01; family JAYVQF01; genus JAYVQF01. The sequence continues at coordinate 6,347 of JAYVQF010000181.1, read as the reverse complement.
GCGCGTGCTGCGTCGCGCCCTCGAGCGCAAGCAGATGGCTTAAAAGCTCACGGAACTCTTCTCCCGCTGCCGCGTTCTAGCGCACACTACCCCGACGCCATCCTGTCGGACGAGTACGGCGTCATCACTTCTTGATGAACCGCCTGCGTCTATTTCGAGGGTTTGCGTATTTTTGCTTCGCCGGTCAGATCCAGTCGCAGGCCGGCAGGTGCGCAGGTGATTGATTTCAGGGTGAGGCTCCCCTTCAAGCCAAAATTGGCGAGTAGCGGGGCGGTTTCAACCCAAAGGGATTCACCGTCCGCGCTGAGGCCGCTTTGGGACCCCGCCGCCTTGGCGATGAGGGAAACCACCAGGGTTTTTTTCATCATGCGGGCCATCATGCCGCCGGTCAGCTCGCTCAGCGTGAGGCGCAATTTCCCCTTCTCGGCGGTCGGCACCCAATGCGATTCAGTCTTGCCCAGTCCCGTGAGGGTGGCTTTGATCAGGATGTCGCCCCGCTTGAGCGTGATCGCGTCAATGCTGACATGCGTGTTGTCTTCCGGGATCACCACCAGCGAGAGCAGTTCATCACCGGCGAGTTCAAGATTGAGCGAATGGAGTTGCATGGGAGGTCACCGCCCTTTGGGTGGAAAACTGTGGAAAGCTATTATTTGATCTTCTGCCGCGGATCGAGCGCGTCGCGCAGGCCATCGCCCAGAAGGTTGTAGGCCATGACGGTAATGAAGATGGCGAGGCCGGGGAGCAGCAGCCAGGGGGCTTTCAAAAGGATATTGGTCTGGCGCGCGGCGGTGAGCATGGTGCCCCAACTGGCGGCCGGTTCGCGGATGCCTACGCCCAGGAAGCTGAGCACCACTTCGGAGAGAATGTAATAGGGAATCGAGAGCGTCGCCTGGATGATGAGGAAGGTAGTGGTGTTGGGGAGCAGGTGATAAACGATGACCCGCCAGTCGCGCGCGCCCAGCGCCCGTGAGGCGGTGACATAGTCGAGCTCGCGCAGCGCCAGCACCATGCCGCGCACCACGCGCGCGGTGCCCGCCCAGCCGGCGAGTGAAAGAATGATGATGATGAGGAGATAAACCGCCCGCGAATCGAGCGGTTTTTGATACCAAGCTTGCAGCCGGTCAATCGCCACCGCCTGCACCGCGAGAATCAGGTAGAGCGAGGGGATGGACATGAAGACTTCGCCGACGCGCTGCACAACATCATCAAAAATGCCGCCGTAAAAACCGGAAAAGCCGCCGATGAGAATGCCGATGGAGAAGGAGATGGCGATGCCGATCAGGCCGATGGTAAGGGAGATCTGAGAACCGTAAAGAATGCGGGAAAAAAGATCGCGGCCGAGCAGGTCGGAGCCAAGCAGGTAGAGCGGCTGGGCGGCGGCGTCCTTGACCATGGAACGCGTGGTAAAAAGATGGCGCTCGCCGTGGACGAGACCGAAGAAAAGCGTGTAATGATCCACTTTCCATTCATCGGGATCGCCCACCTGGCTCTTGGCGAAGAAGACAACCTCTTGCGGGTTCCACTGGCATTCCTGCTGAAAGCGATCCCTGCCCTGCGGGTTGCAGTCGTTGTCGAGATTCTCGCCGGTCTTGGCGTCACGCTTGGTTTTCGCCGGTACGAACCAGGGGCGCAGCGAAAAAGAACCATCCGCGCGTTTAAAATGCAGGCGGAAGAGGGACGGCGAAGAGAGGGAATAAGCTTTGTTGGGATGATTCTCGCCCGACGGAGCGATGAAGCCGGCGAACAGGCTGCATAAATAAAGGAAGCCGAGAATCCACAGCCCCGCCATGGCCAGTTTCGACCGGCGAAAGCGGCGCAGGGCGAGCTGCGTGGGCGTGCGGATGGGAATGGAAGTTTTGATGTCGCTCATGGGGATTGCCTAAGCGAGCTTGATTCTGGGATCGGCCCAGGCCAGCATGATGTCGGCGATCAGGTTGCCCAGAACCAGGAGCAGTGCGGCGATGAGGAGGTCGGCCATCACCAGCGGCACATCATTCTTCAGGATGGCGTTCAGCGTGAGGGGCGCCAGGCCGGGCCAGTTCATCACGATCTCGATGACGAAAGAACCCGAGAGCAGCCCGGCCAGCGAATAACCAAACAGGGTGATCATCGGGTTGATGGCATTGCGCACGGCATGACGCCAGATCACGATGCGCTCGCTGAGTCCCTTCGAGCGGGCGGTGCGGATGAAATCGGAATTCAGAACTTCCAGCATCTGCCCGCGCATCTGCCGCATGTAGGACGCGATGGCGATGACCCCCAGCGCGACGGCCGGGAGAATGAGATGCCACAATAGATCGCGCAGACGCCAGAAGAATCCGTAATCTTCCGCATCGAGCCGGTGCATGTCGCCGGTCGGGAAATGAATGAACCAGCTGTGTGATTTCGCGGCCAGCAGCAGGAAAAATAGCGAACTCACGACCGAGGGAATGGACAATCCCACGAACCCCAGCACCGTGAGGCTCATGTCGGTGACCGAATATTGTTTGGTCGCCGACCAGATGCCGAGCGGGATCGCCACGCTCCAGGCAATGACCGTGGCCGCCAGCGCCAGCAGAAAAGTGGCCCAGGCGCGCGGCAGCATCAGGGTCACGACCGATTGGTGGAATTCCATCGAGTCGCCGAGATTGCCGCAGATTGCACCACAAACGAATTTATCGCCGCTGGCATCCTGGCCGCCCACCAGCCAGCGCAAATACCGCTTCCAGCCCGGCACTTCATGCCCCTGCCGGTCTTTGAAGCCGTAGTTGATTTCAAACTGCTTGATGGTCTCGGCTTTGATCTGCGGATTCTGCCGCATGGTGTCGATGTAATTGCCTTTCGCGATCAGCATGATGCCGAAGGAAAGCAGCGACACCGCCAGCAGCAGCGGAATCATCACCAGCAGGCGGCGCAGAATATAGGTGATCATCGCGTGGTTCCCCCGTTTCAGCGAGTCGCCGGCGCGTCGGCGGACGAAGCCGGTGCAGCCGTGGTAACCGGGATGGCGGGCGGCGGCGCGGCGGCGGTGGGAGCGGAGCCGGGCGCCGCCGCGACGCCGCCCGCGGGCGCGCCCTTTTCTCCGCGATAGAACAAATAGGCGTTCCAATAGGCGTTGTTTTCCATCAGGGCCGGCTTGAAATTGCCGATGTCGTTGCGCCCGGCGACGAACAGGGTGTTGACATAAGTATGAATGTAAAACTGCTGCTGGCAGAAGATTTCGTCGATGCGGTTCATGGCCGCAACGCGTTCTTGCAGCGTGGCGCCCGTTTGCACCGTGTCAAAAATTTTGTCAACCTCCGCCTCTTCCGGCGTCATCGGCACCGGCTGCTTGGTCGCCCAGACATGGGTGAAGCCGCCCGACCGATAGACATTGCCATTGGACGCCTGATCCACATCGCCGCCGCCCAAGCCGAGAATGATGCAGTCGAACTCAAAGGAGGATTGGATCTTGTCAAGCAGCGAATTGAAATCGAGCGGCTGGATGGCGGCGTTGATTCCCAGCTTTTGCAGGGCGCCGGCCAACAGGGTCGCGATCTGAACCCGCTGCTCGTTGTTGGCGTTGGTGTTGATGGTGAAGGAAAAGGGTTTGCCGTCGGGGGTCAGCCGGTAACCATCGCTACCCCGCCGGGTCATGCCGGCGCGGTCGAGATATTCCGCAGCCTTCGCCAAATCGTAGGGAAATTTGGTGACATTGGGGCTGTGCCAGTCTTTGTAACCCGGGCCGATGGAGCTCCAGCCCGGTTTGGCGAGCCCCGCGAAAATATTTTGCGCGATGGCTTCGCGATCGGTCGCGCTGGAGGTCGCACGGCGAAACCAGACATTCTGAAATACTTTCGCTTTGCTGGGTTCAACGATCGGCTTGAACTCGCCGAGGTGCTGGTGCAGGGTCGCCAGCATCGCCGCATCGCGCACTTCAATCTTGAAATCCTTGTAAAAACGGTCCGCGATGGACGGCACATCAGGGTAGCGGTAAAACACCGTGTCCTCGTCCTTCCCGTCGCCATTTTTTACTTTGATGGTGGCCCGCCAGGCCCGGTTGAGATTGAAATAGTAATGATTGTCCTGCAGCCGCGCGCCGACTTCGTAGACGGTGTAGCCGTCAAGCCGGTAACCCGGAGTGCCCACCGCGTGTTCCGTCTTTTTCAGCGCGGCGACATCGGTGGGCAGGACGGGCGAAAGAATGTCACCCTCCCCCGATGAAAATTTCACCATCATGGTGTCCTGATTCTGCACCGTCCAGATATAAAATTTATCCAGATAAGGAAGGCGCTGTCCTGTCTTGTCGAATTTCCAATAAAAGGGATTGGCCGTGTAAACTGCATACTGGCCCGTCTCATAACGGGCGATACGAAAGGGGCCCATGGTGCAGAAGTGCGCGGCGGCGTCATTGGCGGTGGTGGCAAGATCGGTGGACCAGCCGGCGGAAAATTCAGCCGCCCAGGTGCTCATCCGTTTATCCCACGCGGTGACTTGGGTGAGATACGCCTCGATTTTCGCGAGATTGGCGGGATCCTGGTCGGCGCCATCGGCGACGAAACGACCCAGCCGCTTCAGCTCCGGTTGGAACCAGACTTCCCAGTAGATTTTTGCATCGGAAGACTTGCGGGCTTCGGCGGCGAGGGTGGCAGGCGAGATTACGAAGCCGGCCTGCTCGATGGAGGGCATCTCCTTGACCGGATCGAAATGGCCTGCGATGTCCGCAAATTCATGGCGCGGAACCATCCAGATTTCCGAGAAAATGCGATCGAGGATGGCGAAGGGCTTCTGCGAAACCACCCGCAGCGTCCAGTCATCCAATTTTTCCATGTAGAAATAACGGTCTTCCCCCGTGGCCGGATCCTGCACCGAGAGGGCGTCGCGGGCCGGCGTGGAGATGTGGGGATTCCACACCGCATACCAGGTGAACAGGACATCGTCCATGGTGTAAGGCTCGCCGTCCGACCATTGCAACCCCTTGCGCAGGTGCACCGTGATGCTGGTATTGTCCGGTGAAATTTCAAAGCTCTTGGCCAGTTCGGGCTCGGTGCGCTGGGTATATTTGTTGGTCGAAATCAGATCGGAATAGGCGAGTCGGCCCACATCAGAGGTGTTTTGGTCGTTGTTGACCACCCAATTGAAGGACTTGGGGTCACCGATTGTGGGATAGATCACCGCGCCACCGTAATGACCGACCGTCCACGGCCCGCCGCCCACCGTCGAATCGTCCACGATCAACCGGTCTTCCGGCACGGGGTTGTTGGTTCCGTGATCCACCACGATTTTGCCGCCGTCCGGGCCGCAGCCCAGGGAGAAGAGCAGCGCAGCGGTGAAGGCGGAGCCGACGATGAAGCGAATCATTGGAGCGACCATGAGCAACGCGGATTTTAGCGGCTTCTGAAAGAAAGAGGAGGGATAAGGTTTCAAGACGGTCAGGCCCGGGACAAGACGGCGGCAACCGTGTCTTTCTCCACCCTCTACCCGCCGCCCCCGACCCCTGCTTCATCCCCTCGGCGGCGGCTCGATGAGATGGGTCACCGGCACCTGTTTCGCCAGCTCCTTGGTCTGCTCATATTTTTCGCAGTGCAGGACGATGGCATAGGGGGAAATGGTCACCGGCTGGTGGGGCGTGCCCGCCTTCACCGTCATGCCCTCGCCCGCTGTCAGGGTGAATTTTTCCTGATCCACGGTGAGCGAGATGATTCCCTGCAGCACCAGGTAAAACTGGTCGCGCTGGTGCACATGACGCGGATATTCCCCCTCATAACGCGAGAGGTAAACCCAATAGTCGTCAATGTAGGCGACTTTGCTGGGGGTGTATTTCGGACTCTTCACCGCCCGCGCGGTGAGTTCGTTCATGGCAACCTTCTCATGTTTAGTCATTTTGGAATTATACTGAGTGCAGGTCGTCGGTCGTACAGCTCTGGATCCACTTCGTGCAGGCACCATCAAGGGGTCTGCTTAGGCGCATCCCCCTAGCCGCGGGCGAAGCCCGACGGCTTACACCCCCCATGCTCAGAATAACCGGCCGTTCGGTAACCTTCGCCTTGGTTCAATTGCACTATGCGATTGCGGGCTGGTGCGACAAATGGTGTAGCCGCGGCTTGCATAATTATCGCCATGGATTCGCAAAAACTTGTGATGGAATGGCTGGCCGATTCCCTGGCGGCCAAGGAAAAGTTTGCCCGCGCCAACGCGGCGCGCATCGCGCAGGCGGCGACCGCGCTCGCCGCCAGAATCAAGCTCGGCGGGAAAGTCCTGCTCTTTGGCAATGGCGGCTCTGCCGCCGATGCCTCGCACATCGCGGCGGAATTCGTCAACCGCTTCAAGCTGGAGCGGCCGGCCTGGCCGGCGCTGTCGCTCTGCTGCGACCCCTCCACCGTCACCTC
>JAYVQF010000180.1:0-6980 GCA_043777195.1 Thermoanaerobaculia bacterium | reverse complement strand
CGCTAAAATCGCCGCATGAAAGCCCGCGTCTTCGTCACCCTCAAATCCGGCGTCCTCGATCCCCAGGGCAAGACCATCGCCCAGGCCCTCAACAGCCTCGGCTTTTCCGAAGCGAGCGATGTGCGCGTCGGCAAATTCTTCGACATCACCCTGGCAGATGGCGACAAAGCTCACGCAGAAACGCGCCTTAAAGAAATGAGCGACAAGCTCCTCGCCAACCCCGTCATCGAAGATTTCCGCGTCGAAATGCTGGAGTAGTTTAGCAAGCGATAAGTGGATGACGCACGACGGCCGTGCATCTCGGGTTAGGAACCGTGCAGGTGCCGGCAAGGGGTCTGCTTAGGCGCATCCCCCTCGCGCGCGGGCGTAGCCCGACGCGCTCACCCCCCATGCTCATGCACCCGCCAAGCGGTGAAACTCCGTCCAAATGGGCCCATCCGCCCTTCCTGATCGGGCGTTCACCGTATTTTCGGACGAAATCGCAAAATAAATTTCAGTAAAACAGGGGGTCATGGCCACTTCCATTATGCAGGCGTGTTTTTACCCCCTGCAAAGGAATAACCATGCCTCATGTAAACAGTGAGTAACATCGCGATGCTTCAAGTGAAACTTCGTAGACTATTGCGGGTAAGATCAGCCGCCCTTGTCCCTTTTCAAATTCAGGAGAACCCTATGAAATTCGACTCATGTAAATTATTTGGCATCCGTACTCTTCGCGTATCGTGGCTAATAATGAATCTGGTAGCATTTTTGCCGCTTCGCGCGACGCAAACAGAAGGTCCGGCGGTGCCACAAGTCGAGACGCTGCGCTCCGCCAAATCGGCCAGCACGAACTTGCGCCTAAGTTGGACGGATGGAACCGGCCCTACGTTCGTCGTGCTTCGATCAGAGACGCCGAATTTTCTCGCTTCTGCAACGCTGAACTATGTGAGCCGAAGCGCGGCCGCCAGCCCGGTTGATGATCTCAATGTTTTGGGTGATGGGAAATCCTATTTCTATCAAGTCTCGGATTTTTACGCAAAGACCGATATTTACACCGATACCGCCGCGCAAATCTACAAACCCGGCGATGCGGTGACACTCGACGGCGTAATTTCATTTCCGGCTCGACGATCATCTTCATCGAAGGGACGCAGGTGACGCCGACCAGCGTGACGCCGACGCAGATTCAATTCACGGTGCCCGCAAACGCGGACTCCGGCTATTTGACGGTTCAGGCATTTAACACGGGTCTCCCGCCCGGCGACAACACCAATGTTTCCACGCCGCGCCCCTTCAATATTTACTATTTCACGAACCATGAAGACATGACCCACTTTGTCGTGGATTTGAACCATGACGCATGGGTGACTGAGCGCGGCACGAGCGCGACCGCCGACAAGCTTTACAAGATCAACCACACGACCGGCGCCATCAAGACATTTACCGCTCTGAACGAAGCGGTTGGATTGCCGATAGATTCCGCGGGAAATCTTTATATCTCCAACAGCATCAACCAAAGCACAAATCAGGGCACGATCCGCAGAATTGACACCACTGGCGCTTTATTCAGTTGGGGTGCCGCAGGCAGTACCACATTCCCGGTTTACAGCTATGCAATGGCGATTGATCCGCTCAACAACACCCCGGCCAGCCTGACGGTTTATGATCTTGATGGCGACAATATCGATCATCCTTCGCAGATTCGTGTCGTCACTGCCGGCAGCCGTTCCCTCTATCAGAGCATCGGCAACGCCATTCCCAATCCCGGCGGGCTCGACATAGACACCACCGGCCATATGTTTTACACCGCCGACGCCGTCACGGTGCAGGAAATGGACATTTCCAAATTGTCGGTGTTCAGTTATACCGGGGCTGATTACAACTTCAGTTTCCCGGCGCAGATTGCCATGGAAAAAGGCAAAAAGCGGTTCTGGGTCGCCAACAAAGGGATCGGGGAAATCCTTCGCGTTTCATCGGACGCCGCCCTGCCGCCCGGCCCATCGCGCCGGAAGACACAAGTCAAGATGTCCAGCCTCACCAGCCCGCGCGGCATCGCGTATGACGCCGACCCGACGATAGACACGAATACCGGGCTGGCGAAAAATCATCTTTATGTCGCCGAACAAACCCGTGTTCAGCGATTCCGGGTGTATGACACTGTTTGGGTGAGCGTTCATGTGATGAATCAAACTCTTTTGTCGCCCGACGGGCTAGGCCGAACAGAATTGACACAAGCTGATATGAATAGCCGAATCACGGCTGATTTCAATGTGGCAAGGGAAGCATGGAAGCAAGCTGGAATAGAGTTGAAGTTGCGTGGCGTTGATTATTTCGACGACCCCAACAAGAATAGCCATTGCGGTCAAATTAGTAGTTCGTGCACTTCAAACTCACCGTTTCCCGGATGGGTTGCCCTAGACAACGGCCCCACAGTTTCAACTGAAGCCTCCGCACTATTCCTTCATCGCAGCTCAAACCCCAAGGACATCAACATTTATTATGTTGTTGCAATGTGGCAATTGGGGCCGTCCGCTGGCATCTTTGCTAGCTTAAATGGAATCACCTTTACCAATGACGCTGTCCCCGGTTTGAACAACGATACGGCTTCAGGGATTATCATTAGCCGGTACAATTCTTACACTGCATCACCCCAAACCTTTGCACCTCGGAAGACAAACTCCACACCCGGCCATGAGATCGGCCACTTTCTGGCGAATAACTACGATGCTGGCGTATTGTTGGGTGAACACGAACTGCCGGACACGCCTTTCTTGATGTCTAGAACTGGTTTCGATGCAATCGCCCTGACCTCGGGTATCATAAACAACATACAAACCAATTCGGATGAATCTTCCTTCATCGACAGGTTTTAACATGAAATACGCTTACCTATTCTTCCTCACTGTTTCACCGGCATTACTCGGCGCCCAGTGTCGTGCCATTCATTGGCAACCGAACGAAATCGAATATTTCAAGTCACTCTATGAAATTCGGGCCAAACCCGGCGATCCGCCCAAAGGAGAGTTGCAAGACGAAATGGGCGATCCTGAACCGGTTCTACGCAGACAAAGAATCGGAGAAGGCATGGTCGCCGTCGCGGCAAGGGGGAAATCCGTGGCAGCCTGTTTGCAGCGGCTGTGGAGCGGTGGCGCCTCCGGATTTTTCTGGCAGCGTGATCCGGATGCCCGTTATCACTTCCTCCCACCCGAGCACGGCGCCATCGCCATGCAGCTGCAATGCGTCTCCGCACCATGGCTGGCCCGTGAAGTCAAAACACGCGGGAAGCGGCTGTATCCAAAGATCAGCAAATCGACGCGCTTTGACGCGGATACTCAGGTGCGGCTGTCTTATGAAAGTTACCTCGGTATCTTGCGCAGCCTAGACCCGCCGCTTTATCACCAACTTTACACCGGGCTGATCTCTCGCGACCCCGGTGGTTGGGGCGCGCGCTATTTTGCCCAGGAGCATCTGGTAGCTTCCCCCGATGATCCATTACTACTGAAACATCTGGACTGGCTGCGCAAACAGGCTGAAGGAGAGCCAGCCGATGCAAACACTAACACGGCAGGCGCCTATTACAGCGCCTACGCAAGCTGGCTTTACACCAAGCGCGATGCCGACGAGCTGCTAAAGCTGTTTCTGGCACGGCCCTCGTTGTGGTCGCCCGGCCTGAATTATCTTCACGACTTGGGCCGGGATGACCTCGTGGATCGCTATATCAAAGAGGCGAAGCTGGATGACAATCAGCGGGCCAGCACGACCCGGCTGCGTGATCGCTACCACAACGGCGACTATGACCGGCTGAAGAAAAGCGAGGCTGAAAAGACGGCGAGTTACAAATGGACTTGCCCGAATACCGCAACACGAAGATGACAACAATAACCGCCAAGAACACCAAGAGCGTCAAACCAAGAAATACAATCAGATCAGAGACCCTTCTGCTTGGCGAGCTTGGCGCCCTTGGCGGTTAATTCTTTTTCTTCTTTTTTTTATCTTTGGGTTTTTTCTTGTCTTCGTCCGGCGCTTTGAGGGGTTTGCCGGTCGCTTTTTGCAGTGCGATCTTGGCGACTTCGTCGAAGTGGCTGACATAGCGCAGCTTGAGATCGCGCAGCAATTCTTTCGGCAGTTCCACTTCGTCCTTGCGATTGGCTTCGGGCAGCAGGACTTCCGTGAGCCCGGCGCGGCGCGCGGCCATCAATTTTTCCGGGGTGCCGCCCACAGGCAGGATTTCGCCGCGCAGGGTGATCTCGCCGGTCATGCCCAGATCGCGGCGCACGGGCCGGCCGGTGAGCAGTGAAAGGATCGCGATGGACAGCGTAATTCCCGCGGAAGGCCCGTCCTTGGGAATGCCGCCGGCGGGAAGATGGAGATGGAAATCGTAATGACTGAAGGCGTCGGGATCGGCGCCATACTTTTTCGCGTTGGCCTTGAGGAATGAAATCGCCGCCTGGCCGCTTTCGCGCATGACCTCGCCGAGCTGGCCGGTCATGTTGAGAGATCCGCTGCCGGCATAGGCCACGCATTCCATCAGGAGAATATCGCCGCCGCCTTCTGTCCAAGCGAGCCCGGTGGCGACGCCGATCTTCGCTTCCGCGAGCGCGGCGTCGGGAGTGTGGCGCGGCGGCCCGAGCACGACGGCAAGCGAATCTCCGTCGGCAAGTTTCGGCTTTTTGTTTTTCTCCGCGGCTTCCAACAATGCGGCGCGCACCAGCTTTTCCAAGACCCGGGTGAGCTCGCGCAGTCCCGCCTCGTAGGTGTAACGGCGGATGAGATGGCGCAGGGTCGCATCAGCAGGAATGTGCAAGCCCGACTTTTCGCCGCCGGTTGAGGCCATCAGGCGCGGCCAGAGATGAGTCTGCGCAATCCGCACCTTTTCCTCTTCAGTGTAACCGCGCAGCTCATGATATTCAAAGCGGTCGAAGAGTGCAGGCGGCACGCCGTCTGAATCATTGGCTGTGGCGATGAAAATCACTTCCGAGAGATCGACCGGCAGCGCAAGGTAATGATCGCGGAACTCCTTGTTCTGCTCGACATCCAAAACTTCCAACAGCGCCGCGGCGGGATCGCCCTCGCGGCTGACGCCCATCTTTTCGATTTCGTCCAAGAGAAAAACTGGCGCTGCGGATTTCGCCTGCACCAGCCCCTGCACGATGCGGCCGGGCATGGCGCCGATGTAGGTGCGGCGATGGCCGCGGATTTCCGCCTCGTCGCGAACGCCGCCCAACGAAGCACGTACGAAGGGGCGGCCCAGCGCCTGCGCGATGGAACGCGCCAGCGAGGTCTTGCCCACACCGGGCGGCCCGAGCAGGCACAGCCGCGGCGGCGGCGCGCCGGGCGCGAATTTCTTCACCGCGACATGCTCAAGAATTCGCCGCTTGATTTTTTCAAGGCCGTAGTGTTCTTTTTCCAGTGCCGCGCGCACGGCCGCGGGCTCGGGCAACTCGACGGGTTTTTCGCCGGGCACCGGCCAGGGCACTTCAAGCAGCGTCTCGAGATAATTGCGCAGCCCCGCCGCTTCGGAGGAATCTGCGCCGATGCGCTGCAAGCGGATGAGCTGCTTGTCGAACGCCTCGCGCACCGTCGGCGGCAGCTTGAGCGGTTCGGCCTTGGCGCGATATTCGCGGGCGATTTGTTCCCCTTCCGTCTCTTCGCCGAGCTCTTTGCGGATCGCCTCAAGCTGTTTCTGCAGGAAGAATTCCCGCTGCGCCTTGTCCATCGCCCCCTGCGCACTGCCCGCGATGAAGGCGCGCACCGAGCCTTCCTTCGCCTCGGCGAGACAGGCGCGGGTCAATAGTTGCACCCGCAGCAGTGGCGAACGCGCGGCCAAGGCTTCCTGCAGGATGGGCGTTTCCAGTGGGAGATGGCTGGCGAGCAGATCCGCCATGCGCCCCGCATCGTTGGTCGCGGCCGCGAGCTGCACGACCTCACCCGGCAATTCCGCGCCCGCTTCCATGAGCGCCCGCGCCGCTTTCAGCAGCCGTTTGCGCCAGGCGGCGAGACGGGGGGAATGGCTGGTGGTTTCACTCAACACCGCGGCGCGGCAGAGCGGGAAATCGGCCGCGCCCTCCAATAATTGCCAGCGCGCGCGGCTCAGCCCTTGCAGCGTCACCCGCACGGTATCGTCGGGCAACCGCACGATTTTCTGAATCAGCGCAATGGTGCCCACCGCATGAAGATCGCCGGGCTGCGGAGTTTCCGCCTCATTCTTTTGCGCGACCAACAGCAGCCGCCCGCCCCGGTCCAACGCGGCCTCGACCGCCTTGATAGATTGTGGGCGGGAGACGCCGAGCTGCAAAAGCTCATTGGGAAAGGCCACCGTACCGCGCAGGGACAGCAAGGGAAGAAGTTCGGCGTGAAGCAGGACAGGGGTTTTCACGAGGGGAATTATGAAGGCCGCACGCAGGCGCTTGCGGAATCTTTATCTTCCTATCGGGCATTGCTTCCCGTTCGCGTCACCGTACCGTAACCATCAGCGTGACCCGTCACCGAAAAAGGCCCGAGGATCCGATCCGCACCCTTCGCGCCATGCAGACATGGCACGAAGGATGCTTTGGAACTTCAATCCTTTTTCGGAAACGGAGACGGGGCACGGTGACGATGACGGTGAGGGTGACGGTGACGGGGGTGGGCGGGTTTCCTGCGTAGTCCTTTTACGGCGCCGGAATTTTTTGCCCCCTCTTTGGTGAGGGGCAAAAAATTCCAGCACCTCCAAAGGAAATCAACATGTCTCAAACTCGCCAGCCCAACCCCAACACCATCAACCCTGAACCGTTCCTCCCTTGCGAACGCCTGGATGTCTATCGCGTCGCTCTCGAATTCCGGCAATCCCTTGCAATTCTGGACACAGTGCGCAACATCTCATCCCAACGCGACCAACTCTATCGCGCCAGCGACAGCATCGTCCTCAACATCGCCGAAGGCGCAGGTCGAATGGCCCGCGCCGACAAACGCCGGCACTACAGCTACGCGCTGGGCAGCGCAATGGAATGCGGCGCAGC
>JAYVQF010000179.1:0-1824 GCA_043777195.1 Thermoanaerobaculia bacterium | reverse complement strand
GTTTCAAATACAACTTCATGGACATTCAGGCCGCCATCGGCGTCCACCAGCTTGCCAAGCTCGACGCCATGAACGCGGCGCGCACCAAGCTGGCCGCGCATTACGACAAACTATTTACGGGCTTCAACGGCATCCGCCCGCTCGGGAAGGTTTCCTACGACATCAAACATTCCTGGCATCTCTACATCGCGGTCATCGAAAGCGAGAAGCACGGCATCGACCGCGACACCATGATGCTCGAACTCAAGGCGCGCAACATCGGCAGCTCCGTCCATTTCCGCGCGGCGCACCTCCACCCCTTCGCCGAAGGTCGCGTCCCCCAGCGGCCCGGCGATCTCCCCCACGCGGAATACCTCTCTGACCGCATTGTTTCACTGCCGTTTTTTCCGTCAATGCCGCATGAAACTGCGGATATTGTGGTTGAAGCCCTTGCGGAAGTTCTGCAAGGGAAGCGGCTGGCGGCCTGATCAGAATTCACCGCGAAAGGCGCGAAAATGCGCGAAAGAAGAGGCCGGATATTCTTTGTAGAGACGCGACATGTCGCGTCTCACGGCCGGGAAGTGCATTGCTTGAATATTACCTCGGTAGTGTGTCTGCAGCTTCCGTCCAGTGAAGCGGAACCTGTGCGCCTTTCAACTTTCCCCATTCGGGTTTGCCGCTAAAATTCAGCGACGCGCTGCCGTCCGTCGCCACGGCGTAACTCCATTTTTCATTCTTGCAGATTGAAGATTCAATGCCGGGGAGCGCCGCGGGCCAATGGCCATCCGCCAGCCGCGCCGCGCGGAGGTGCAGTACTTTGCTGGTTAATTCGGATTCCAGATCAAGGCGGAAGCCGCGCTTGACTTCATTGCCGTTTGGAATCACAATGGCATAGATGATCTTGCCGATCGGGTTCCACCACGAGAGGTTAGGGTGGTGAAGAAATGAACCAGGCCTATACCAAGCCGGTTCAGAAAATGAGATTCCAGGCAAATCACTGGAACCCATGATTGGATGGCAGTGATCCGCCAGCAAGATCAGTTTGTCGTCACGAACGACGGCCGCTGAAACTTGCAGCATGGACAACTGCGAATAGGGTCTGGATAGTCGGGCATGGAGATGATGCCAGCGCGAGGCTGGCTTCCAAAAATCGCTGTCGGTCAAGTGATCAAGCCATTTTTCCTTCGGCTCCTTCGTTTCCCGTGCGATAACGGCTACCGAAGAATCCATTTTCCAACTTTCATAGACTAATGCTTGCTTGTATCTGGCGATCCAGTCGATGGCTGGCGTCGCATGTAGTCGCGCTGAATCGGTTTTTGATTCTTTCCGCTGAATCGCCAAAAGCATGCGCCGTTCGGCGACGCGAATCAGAAGGTTTACGGTTTGCGGCTGCGCGGATAGCGGGTTTTCGAGCTGCGCCATCGTTCTGAGCACGGATTCGCACCGGCCGGCATCTCCGCCCTGAAGTGCGGAAAGCGCGGTTGCTGCGAGCAACCGGTACAGCGCAATGTGCGCGGCCAGATTGACCGCAAGCTCGAATTCGTGCACTTCTGTTTTAAATCCCCAATGCGGAAGTTCCCCTTGAAGCAGGCTGTCTATCTCATCAAGATCGCCCTGATGCGCCGTAATAAATTGCTGCAACGCCGCGGGGGGAGCCTCGACGAAACTGTCCGGCCGCTCCATCTGGTGATTGACATAATCCGTGAGCAGCGAGCGCTCTTCCCCCTTCGCATCTTTGACGGTCAGCGCTTCAAATCCCTTGACCGCTTCCGGTGTGGGTGCGTTGCGCGGGCAAGTTTTCGTGTCACTCGGTGCAGGCGCCAGGCAGATCCCAAGCTTCGCCAC
>JAYVQF010000178.1:0-1830 GCA_043777195.1 Thermoanaerobaculia bacterium | reverse complement strand
TCGGCGGCATCCACCAGCGCGCCTTCATTCAACCCCGCTACCGCAGGCCACCACCGAAATGGAAATTGCCGCCCCAATAGCGCGGCCGCGCGCAGGGCGTCGAGATCCTGTTCCGGAAGCGCGGCGATGCGGCGTCGCACCGCGGCGGCGGCGGCGTCCGCGAGCGGGGCGGGGGTTTCCTGCGCCGCGCGGTTCTGCCGCCAGCCGTCAAAGTCCCAGCCGCCGCCTTCGTCCATGCGCTTCAAACGGCCGGCCGCGATGTCCGCCCGCAAGGCTTCGAGCGTGAGATAGGGATTGCCCCCGCCCATGGCGTGGAAATGGCGGATGACCAGAGTGGATGGCGGCGCATTCAATCCCAGCGAGGCGGCGAGCAGCTGGCCGATGTCCGCCTCATGAAGCGGTGACAAGCTCAGCCGGCGCAGGTTGGGCGCGGCCAGCCGGTCCAGCCAGCGGGAAAAGGCGCTGGCGGCTGCGCCGGGCTCCGCATGGTGGTTGGCGAGAATGAAAATCGGCGCCGATTCATCGCTCTCCGCTGTGTTGAAGTTCGCGATCAGATGGGCCGCAAGATCGAGGGACAAAGCGTCGGCCCATTGCAAATCCTCCAGCAGCAAAACCAGCGGCGCGCGCCGGGCGGCCCGTTGTAAAAATGCGGAAGCCGCGGCCAGCAGGCGACTGCGTTCCGCCTCCGGGGACAGCGCGGCCGGCTTCTTCGCCTCCAGAGCGGCCAGCCGGCGCAAGCCGTGAAAATCCTGCGCGAGAATCACGCCTTCCTCGCCGAGCCATTCCGCCGCCAACTGAGGTTTTCGCTCGATCTCGGCGGCGGCCGCCGAAAAAATGGTCTGGAAAACCTGCCCGGCGACACCGCCCTCGGAACGGCCATTGCCGGCCCATAGCAGCATCCCGGATTCGGCTGCCAGGGCGCGGATTTCATCCGCCAGTCTTGATTTTCCAGCGCCCTGCGGGCCGCTGACCAGCAGCGCCGAACCTTCGCCGCGCAGTAGCGCCGCGCCCGCATCGAGCACCGCCTGCCGCGCGGCGGCGTTCCCGATATAGGGCGCGATCAGCAGATCCAGGGGCGCGGGAAGCGACGAGGGTTCGATCAGCAGCGAGCGGGTCATTGTTGCGCCGCTGCTGTCCGCCAGCTTGTTCACCTCGCGCAGCGCCTGCAGCGCTTCCAGCGCCGAAGCCGGCCGGCTGCCGCGCTGCTTGGCGAGCAACCGCAGAATGAAAGAGGCGTGGGCGGCTACGATGCGGGGGTTCAGAGCCGAGGGGTTTTCCGGGGCTTGCTGCAGATGAGCCAACAGCAGTTCATGCATCCCCATGCCGCGAAACGGCGGCCGGCCGGCCGACATTTCATACAAAATAATTCCGGCCGCATACAAATCGGCGCGCCCATCGAGAGGCTGCCCGCGCACCTGTTCAGGCGAGAGATAGATCGGCGTGCCGACGATGCCGGACACTGTGAGATCGAGCGGCGAGACGATTTCCCGCGCCAGTCCAAAATCAATCAGCTTCAGACGACCGTCGCGTCCGACCATGAGATTGGCCGGCTTGAGATCGCGATGGATGCAGGAATCGGCATGCAGCCGGGCGAGAATCACCAGTAATTCCTCCCCCAATATCCAAACCTGCCGCAGTCCTTCCGGACTCTCGTGGTATTTGGGTGTGGATTCACCGCCCTGCCAGTGTCCGCCCTGAAGGTATTCCCCCAGCATCCAGCCCTCCACGAATTCCATGGTGAACCAGGGCCGCTCGGGGTCGTCCGAATTCTCATGGGCGCGTACGATGCCGGGATGATCAAAGCGCGACAGCAGCAAAAATTCGCGGTGA
>JAYVQF010000177.1:0-7019 GCA_043777195.1 Thermoanaerobaculia bacterium | reverse complement strand
CTGATCGCAGCTCTCCTTTTTTTATTCCCGAAGACCCGAATTATTTTGGCTCAGTGTCTTTACTTCACCAATTCCCTGGCAATCACCAGCCGCTGAATTTCGCTGGTGCCTTCGCCAATCGTCAGCAATTTTGAATCCCGGTAATACTTTTCGGCCGGGAAATCCTTGATATAGCCGTAGCCGCCGTGGATCTGGACGCCCCGTTCCGAGGCCCAGACCGCCAGTTCCGAGGCGTAAAGCTTGGCGAATGAGGGGGCCATTGAGCCCTTCACGCCCGCGTCGCGTTCTGCCGCCGCCTTCATCGTCAGTAGCCGGGCGGCCTCGATGCGGGTGGCCATGTCGGCCAGGGTGAACTGCACCGCCTGAAACTGGCTGATCGGCCCGCCGAAGGCCTGCCGTTCCTTGGCATACTTGAGTGCGGCGTCGTAGGCGCCCCAGGCGCAGCCCAGGGAATTGGCGGCGATGGAGATCCGCCCGCCATCCAGCACCTGCATCGCCTGAACGAAGCCCTGCCCTTCCTCGCCCAGCCGGTTTTCCACAGGCACCCGGCACTCTTCCATGATCAGCTCGCAGGTGTCGGAGGCGCGCATGCCCAGCTTGTTCTCTTTCTTGCCCGCCCTGCAACTCTTGCCGTCGATCTCCACGGCGAAGGCGGTGATGCCCTTCTTGCCCTTGGTCTTGTCGGTGATCACCATGACCACCGCCACCTGGCCGACGCCGGCATGGGTGCAAAACACCTTGGTGCCATTGAGGACATAGTGATCGCCGTCGCGCGTTGCGGTCATCTTCAGCGAGGCCGCGTCCGAACCGCTGCCGGCCTCGGTCAAGCCCCATGCCGCGATCCATTCGCCGCTCGCCAGCTTGGGAATGTATTTTTTCTTGATCGCGTCCGAACCAAAGGCCAGAATATGGCCGGTGCCTAATGAATTATGCGCCGCCACAGAGAGGCCGATGGAAGGGCAGATGCGCGAGATTTCATTGACGATGATCACATAGTCCTGATAGCTCATGCCGGCGCCGCCCAGTGCTTCGGGCACCACCACGCCGAGATACCCCTGTTCGCCCATCTTGCTGAACAGCTCGCGCGGAAAGGTCTGCGCCTCGTCCCATTTCATGACATGGGGCAGAATTTCCTCGCGCGCAAAATCGCGCACGGCTTTGGCGAGCATTTTCTGATCGTCGTCCAGTTCAAAAAGCATCGGGGCCTCTGGCGAAAAAATAATGGGGAATTCTTGAAAGCGGAATTATATAGAGCGGGGCCGCTAAGATTTCCGCCTCCGCAAAGTTCGCGCCGTCACGATTGCCCCGTCATCAGGAGTTTTCCATGCGCACGCCCGTCAAGCGCGCCCTGCTTTCCGTTTACGACAAAACCGGCCTGGTCGAATTCGCCCGCGCCCTGCATGAAGCGGGAGTCGAACTCCTCTCCACCGGCGGCAGCGCCAAAACCCTGCAGGCCGCCGGAATTCCCGTGAAAGAGGTCGCGCAGGAAACCGGCTCACCGGAAATTCTCGACGGCCGGGTGAAAACCCTGCACCCGAAAATTCACGGCGGACTGCTGGCGCAGCGCAACGACCGCCACCTGCTTGAACTCGCCTCAGTCGGCGGCCGGCCGATCGATCTCGCCGTCCTCAACCTCTACCCCTTCGTCGAAGCCCGTGCCAAAGCCCGCGTCATGGGGGAAATCATCGAAATGATCGACATCGGCGGCCCGGCGATGCTGCGCAGCGCCGCGAAGAATTACGCCTTCGTCGGTATCCTGACGGACCCTGAAGATTACCCCGAAGCCCTGGCGCAGATTCGCGCGGGCGGGCTGGAACTCCCGCTGCGCCAGCGCCTCGCCCGCAAGGCCTTTGCCCTCGTCGCCCGCTACGACAACGCCATTGCCGATTTTTTCGCGCAACTTCCTGAAGAAACCCCGCTGCACGAAGGCGATCCCCCGCCCCCGCCCGAAACGCTGCCCGCCCGCATTTCGTTCGACGCCGTGCGGGTGAAAAGCCTGCGCTACGGCGAAAATCCCCACCGGCAGGCGGCGATCTATTCGCTGTCCGGAGCGCTGCCCGGCGGCGCGCCCGGTTCGCTCATCGCCGCCGCCGCCCAAGAAGGCAGGCCCCTCTCTTTCAATAATTATCTGGACCTCGAAGCCGCGCTCAATCTGGTGAATGAATTCGCCGAGCCCGCCTGCGCCATCATCAAGCACAACAACCCTTGCGGCGCCGCGACCGGCGCGACCGTCGCTGACGCGTTCGGGAAAGCCCTGGCCTGCGATCCGATTTCAGCCTTCGGGGGAATTCTCGCGGTCAACCGCGAAGTGGATGAAGCCTTCGTGGCTGCGCTGGGGAAACTCTTCGTCGAATGTCTCGCCGCCCCCGCGGTCACGCCCGCTGCAAGGGTGGCACTGGAATCCAGGAAAAACCTCAGGCTGCTCGTCAATCCTGATTTCGCCCGCCGTCAGCCCGGCCTCGACTGGCGCCTTTTGAATGGCGCGTTATTGGCGCAAACCCCCGACTCGATCACCCTCAATGAAAACGATCTGAAGATCGTCACAAAGCGCGCGCCCTCCCAAGACGAAATGCGCGCCCTGAAGTTCGCCTGGATCATCGCCAAGCATGTGAAATCAAACGCGATCATATTTTCCGCCCAAGACCGCACCCTCGCCATCGGCGCCGGGCAGATGTCAAGACTCGATTCTGTGCGCATCGCCGCCGCCAAGGCGAAGGATGCCGGTCTCTCCTTGGAAAATTCTGCGGTCGCCTCCGATGCCTTCTTCCCCTTCGCTGACGGCCTGCTTGCCGCAGCCGCGGCCGGGGCGACATCCGTCATTCAGCCCGGCGGCTCAATGCGCGACAATGAAATCATCGCCGCAGCGGACGAAAAAAATATCGCGATGGTCTTTACCGGCATTCGGCATTTCCGGCATTGAAGAACAGATTTACAGCCAAGGCCGCATGCGAGAGCGGGCGGAATCTTCTCCGAAGACGCCAAGAATGACCGTCGGCCTATTGACGATCTCCCGCAAAATCCGGCGGTGAAGGGTAAATTAGCGGCATGCGAATTCCCCGTCTGCTTTGCCTTGCTTTTTCGGCCGCTTCGCTCGCCGCGCAATCGGCGCCCGCGCCCGCTGACGCTTCGGCCATTCTGCTCGCCAGCGCCGACGCGCACTATGCGAATCGCGCGAGCAACGCGCAAGGCGCGCGGGCGAATCCTGCGGAGATTGACGCCGCGATCGCGGATTACCGCACCGCATTGAAGCAATCACCTGACACCATTCCCGTGCGTTGGCGCCTGCAGCTCGCACTTTTTTTTCGCGCGGTCTATTGCGGCGAGACCCCCGAGGGGCGCAAGAAAATCCTCGGCGACGCGCGCGCCATCGGCGATGTCGCGGTCACAAAATTGGAAGCACCGCTCAAGGGGAAACCCCCGGCCGCCCGCATCGCCGCGCTGCGTGCGGTTCCCGAGGCTGCCTCGCTCTATCTCTGGAACGCCGTGGTCTGGGGGGAATGGGCGCTCGCCTATGGCAAGGTGGCGGCCGCGCGGCAG
The DNA here is from genome assembly GCA_043777195.1 of Thermoanaerobaculia bacterium. Taxonomy (GTDB): domain Bacteria; phylum Acidobacteriota; class UBA4820; order JAYVQF01; family JAYVQF01; genus JAYVQF01. Next base: position 3,482 of record JAYVQF010000177.1, on the reverse strand, counting down.
GGTGCCGCCACGAAAATCCGCGATCTCAGCCAGACCGTCATAGACCTTGATCCCGCCCTGGAGGAAGGCGCCGGCTACCGCGTGCTCGGCCGGTTGCACCACCAGAGCCCCTCGATTCTCTTCGTCACCGGCTGGGTAAATCACCAGCTCGCCGTCCCGCTGCTGCGCAAAGCCCTCGCCGCCGGCCCCATCAACCGCGTCAATCAATACTTTCTCGCTGATGCGCTCTTGGATCGGGATGCCGCCGCGCGCAAAGAAGCCGCCGCGATCCTCCGTCGCTGCGCCACCGAAGCCCCCCGCCCCTTCCTGTTGATCGAGGATTCGGAATACGCCGCCCGCTGCCGCGCCCGTCTTGCCGAGCAATAGCGGCTGCGCGCGCGGGTCGCGTATTCATTGTGACTGCGTCAATAGGCGACTGTCAAACTTTGGGGCCGTACGCGGGAGCGTGCGGAATCAGGGGCCGTCTGCAGGCTTCGCAGGGATGAGTGACGGGACTTGAACCCTCCGCGCGTACGCGCTTCGGGAACCCGATTTCTTTCAGGGGAACTGGCGTTCCCCTCGCTCCCTGCGATTTGCTTCGCAAATCGGGTCGCACCCCTTTGCGCCGCGTTTACCCCATGGAATGGGGCCCCACGCGTGCGCGGGTCGCGTATTCATGGTGACTGCGTCAATTGCCGACTGTCTGACTTTGGGGTGCACTCGTCAACGCATATCGAAGGTTGATCAGTACGCCATCCATCGAAATGGTTCAACTCATGAGAGACTTCCCCACGGCGTATCCAATCGCTCTGGGTTAATGAACGACCTATATACTGGAAATCATTAGACTTGTGTTAGCTGTATAGGGACATGAAAAAGGTTGTGGTTTCGTTTCAAACCTGATAAATTAATAGATGGGAAGACCCAAGGTTAAGACCAACCACAAGCTCCCCCACAAGCTCCCGCCGCTTACAAAGAAATCGCAGGTAAGCAGGCGGGTCGGAATGCAAACTCGCAGAACAAGCCCCCCCCACACAAGCACCCCAACAAACTCCCGCCGCTTACTAAGAAATCGCAAGTGAGCAGGCGGGTCGGGTTAGAGCAGCTGGAATCCACGCGCCAGAGTTTTTCGCTCCCCAGATTTAGACAGAAAGAGCCGGCATGATTCCGACATAGCCAGCGGTGACCTGATCACCGTGGTCGGAATGCAAACAGGCTGACCCCGTATTTGGCCTTATGCCAACCAGGGGTCGAAATGACCCGATCAGGAATCCAGACCCGCAGTAAGGAAGCATTCCATGTCCACACAAACCAACCCCGAAACTCCCCAACAAGCCCCCCAACAACTCTCGAAAGACACAGCCTCGGTGCTGACCGTCTTGGTCGGACAATTCCAGAAATATCTGGACATTTCACAAGAGCAGGCGATCACGATGGCCATTTGGGTCATGTTCGCGCATGCCCACGACGCATTTGATATCAGCCCCATACTCGCGCTCATCAGCCCAACGCAGAGCTGCGGAAAAACTGTTGCGATGGATTTATTAGAGGCTTTTACCCCTAATCCGGTCAGCCAGTCTTGCATGACTTCTGCCGCGCTGCTTCGTATGATTGACGCCAGCCTGGCAGAGGGCAAGAATCCAAGTATGCTGTTGGACGAGTTTGATTCGTTCGGGAAAAACAATGAGAGCCTGCGGAACGCGTTGAACTCAGGGCACCGACGCTCACGATCCCGTCAAACCATAGCCTTCGGTCGGTCCGTTAAAACCTACAGCACCTACTGCCCCAAAGCAATCGCCGGAATTGATTCGCTTCCCTCTACGCTAATGACCCGGTCGGTCAAGGTTCGGATACATCGTAAATCCAAGGAGAAGTCCCTCACCCGTCTCGATCAGCACTTGCTGGAATCGGGGGAATTCGAGCCGGTGCGACAAGCATTGGCGGCTTGGAGTAGCCAAGCAACCGGTTTACTGAAGCAAATGGACCCAACGATTCCGCCCGAGCTGCCTGATAGGGCTGGGGACAATTGGCGAGCCCTCTTGGCCATTGCGGAACTGGCGGGCCCGGAGTGGCATAATCGTGCAGTAAAGGCTGCACTCAAGATCGAAAAGGAATTTGAATTTGACGAAACACCCAAGGTTCAGTTGATCCAAGCGCTCCAGCCTGTTTGTGCTGACTTGCCCGCGACCATGCAAAAGATCCCCACTGTAAACCTGATTACAGGCGTAAACCGGCTTTTGAAAGATGGGGAAATTGACTGTCTCGACAAACCGCTGACGCCGCAGGCGTTGGGTCGTACACTGAAAGCCTTTGGAGTCAAACCGCATAAATGGCGAGTGGATGACGAGGTGGATGAAGTGCGTGCTGAGAATCCGACCCCGCGCGGATACTTCAAGCACGAGCTGGAAAAGCTCTTTAAACGCTATGGAGCCAGCAAACCGGGCGCAAATGGCAGCAATGCCGAATCGACGACCACATCTGTCCATGCCGAAGTGGTACCGCCAACTGCTCTACCGGGCAGGCCAGCCTTGGAGCAACATCCCGATGCCCACATGGGCGGTGGAGGTGGGGTGAACTGACGATCTCAGAGCCGTTAAATGGCTTCTGTGCCGGTTGTGCCGGTTCGGAGGCCATTTTCGCATCAAGTAGGCAGGCTTCGACGGCTGCCTGCTGGGCAAGGCCGATGCTTAGGCTGTAACCTGCTCGCTTGGCTACCCCTCGGCTTATTTGGAAGCCTGAATTGACCTCGGCTTCAAGACCCCGATCAAGCCCGCCTCTCCCATGTCAACCCTGAACCTTTAACAGCCGTGACATATTCACACCCCGTGTCCAAGAAACGGGGGGCGACACAAGCCGTTGAAAAAGCCAACTGGAAAGGGCGCTCCACCTGCTCAACAGCTTTAGGGAAGAGCAACTCTGCCGTCGCTCGCGACCTGCGCGTCAGGGAAAGGGCGGTCCGGTACATCAGCCCTGTAACGGCTTTTACGGTAAGAATTTTACGCGTGTAGGGGGCAGCAATTCAACGCGCCCGGAGTCCAGTAGTTCCACAATGGCGACCGTTATTTCTGAATAATTCCCATCGCTCCCTTCCATCACTTTTTTACCCCACTCATGAAAGTTTGCTTCCTTTTCCTTTCTGACAGTTTGGAAGGTGCTGCCGCCCACGTGTTCCTTTACATCGACGTCAACTAGGCATTTACGATACTGATTCATGGTCTTTTACTCCTTAGGGCTATTTCTTCTGAATGATATAGATATTTTCGCTGGGGGGGTCTATGCGCTGACCGTTATTATGCCAAACTCTATCCCGTCGCGTCGTATTCAGATTGCTGGCGCCGGCGGAGCCAATATCAGCTCTCACGGCTTGCTCCGCCACGCTTGAGTGGTGTGGCGGCACCTCACACTGAGTATCCAAAAACCGCAAATATTTGCGGTTGCCCCCGACCTTGTAGGGGATCGCCCTAAACTCAACGGCGAGTGACGCCCAGATTTACGAGGTCTAA